>CAIZPZ010000218.1:0-3101 GCA_903934975.1 uncultured Actinomycetes bacterium
AGTTCGGCCAAAATAATTGTAAGAAACCAAGTCCAGATTGGTGTTGAGTTGAGCACGCAGAGAATAAAGAAAGCCATCAGAATTGTGCGCGTTGGAACAATAAATAGAAGTACTTTACGTTGTCCATACCGATCAGCTTGGCGAGACCAAAAGGGAGTAGCAACTGTCTTTGTAATTTCAGCAATTGCACTCAATAGACCAGCAAGGGCATAAGAATCACTTGCAGCCACAACCACGAAAATCAGGGCTAAGCCCTCCATTGAAATCGGCATTCGACCTATAAAGCCGGCAATCGAAAATTTCATTCCACCGGGTGTTCTAAACAGGGTTGTATATGCCGAGAACATAGGGCGATTCTATGTGAAGCGGTAAGGTTATGGATGTGTCTGAGACCAAAGAATTGCTTGAACTTGCGCAATCAATAGGTTCATCAGCGGGTGATTTTCTAATGAAACGTCCTGCAACTTTTGAACTTGTTTCAAAATCGACTGCGATTGATATTGCAACACAAATGGACAAGGGAAGTGAAGAACTCATCGTTTCAGCCATTCTCAAGGCTCGCCCTGGCGATGGAATCATTGCCGAAGAAGGTTCTGCAAAAGAATCAACAAGTGGGATTACATGGGTCATCGACCCACTTGATGGAACAGTCAACTATCTCTATGGATTACCAGGGTGGAATGTCAGTATTGCTGCAAAAAATGATCACGAAACATTAGTAGGAGTTGTTGTTGCTCCAACGATCAATTCAGTGTGGCATGCAAGTAAAGGTGGAGGCGCATTTTTCAACGGACACCCTATTCATTGCAATGATCCCATCGAATTAGATCGAGCACTTATTGCAACTGGTTTTGCATATGATGTTGAAGATCGAATCGCACAAGTTGAACACATGCGCGCACTCGTTCCACTTATTCGCGATATGCGTCGCAATGGCGCAGCAGCAGTTGATCTATGTCATGTTGCAATGGGTGCACTCGATGCATATTTTGAATCTGGCCTCAAGGAATGGGATCTTGCAGCTGGAGCACTTATCGCAGCAGAGGCAGGAGCAATCGTTACAACCCAAGAAGGACGCATTCCTGCAACATCCCTGGCCGCTGGTCCACACCTTCATAAAGTGCTCAGGGCTACGCTCGCGATTTAGCCGATTTACGCTCAGAGCCCTTCCTGTGGCAAGATACGCAGTCTGCACGGCTCCACCGAGTCCGGGCTTTGAACCTAAATAAGTATCGATTAGAGGACGACAATGAACATTCTTGATGCCGTAGATGCAGCTTCACTGCGCAAAGATATTCCGCAATTCCGCGCAGGAGATGAGCTCAAGATTCATGTTCGCGTTATTGAAGGTAGCAAGAGCCGTCTTCAGGTCTTCCAAGGAATCGTTATCCGTCGTCAAGGCGATGGAGTTCGCGAGACATTTACAATCCGTAAAGTTTCATACGGTGTTGGAGTCGAGCGTACTTTCCCAGTTCACACACCAGTTATTGAAAAAATTGAATTAGTAAAGAAAGGCGAAGTACGTCGCGCCAAGCTTTACTACCTACGCGATCTTCGCGGTAAGGCTGCAAAGATTCGTGAAAAGCGTGATGGCGTTGAAGGTTACGGCGATGGAATTCTTTCTACTCCTGAACCAGTAGTTGCTGCAGTTGCTGCGGCCGCAGTTGTTGAAGAAGTTATTGAGGCACCTGTTGCGCAAGCAGTCGTTGAAGCACCAGTTGCTGAAGCTGTTACTGAAGAGGCACCAGTTGCCGAGGCAGTAGCAGAAGAAAAACCAGCAACCGAATAACACCTTCAATGCCTCGTAAGGGTTCACTCCTCAAGGAGTTCCCAATACTTGTAGTTGTCGCACTAATTGTTTCACTACTCATCAAGACTTTTTTAGTTCAATTCTTTTATATTCCATCTGGATCGATGGAAAACACTCTTCAAATCAAAGATCGTGTTGCCGTCAATAAGATCCCACTCATTTCACGCTCTATTCATCGCGGAGATATCGTAGTTTTTCGTGACCCCGCAAATTGGTTATCAGAGCCATTCACATCTGAATCACCATTTATTGTTGAGAAATTACGTGAAGGGCTAGTAGCTCTTGGCATATTGCCTAACCCAGCAAAGCAATACCTTGTAAAGCGTGTTGTTGGTATCGGGGGAGACAGAGTCATTTGCTGCAGCAAAAGTAAGAAACTGACAATCAATGGCAAAGAATCAACTGAGCCATATATCTTTGAAGGAAATGATTCCAGCGATATGAACTTCGATGTCACAGTTCCTACTGGAAAGATATGGGTAATGGGTGATCATCGCGGGGCAAGTGCCGATTCTCGATATCACCAGGATGACATCAATAAAGGAATGGTTCCTTTGAATCGAGTCACTGGACGCGTCGTTGCAGTAATTTGGCCGCTCAAAAATTTGAAAATTATCAGCGGTTTCAACTCCCTCAAGTAATCTGTCATGAAAGTTATTGAACAACTTCTCATTGATGCAGGTATTTCACCCATTGCAGGAGTTGATGAGGCAGGGCGTGGTGCTTGCGCTGGGCCACTCGTGATTGCAAGTGTTATTCTGAAAGATCCCTTTGCCCCTGAATTATCACCGGTTCGTGATTCAAAAGAGATTCCAGAAAATAAACGCGATGCTGTTTATGAATTGATTATGGGCATCGCTGCATCGGTAAGTGTGATTATTGTTCCCGCTAAAGAAGTTGATGCACGCGGAGTTCATGCAGCAAACCTGGATGGAATGCGCAGAGCAGTTCAAGGTTTAGATCAAGTGCCTGCTTACGTTCTCACCGATGGCTATGCAATTGAAGGACTGGGGCTTCCCAACTTGGCAGTCTGGAAAGGTGATCAAGTTGTAGTTTCAATTAGCGCAGCATCGATAATTGCCAAAGTTACGAGAGATCGAATCATGCGTGAGATGGATAAAGAATTTCCTTTATACGGCCTTGCTGGCCACAAGGGATATATCACTGCCGCACATACGAAAGCACTGAATGAACATGGTCCAATAATTGAGCATCGCCGCTCTTTTGCAAATATTGCAGCTCTTATCAACAAAGGCTAATACCCACACGATTTTCCTTTAGATTCAATTCG
>CAIZPZ010000219.1:0-2432 GCA_903934975.1 uncultured Actinomycetes bacterium
ACTTGATTGCCCAGTGTGCGATAAAGGTGGCGAATGCCCATTACAGAATCAAGCGATGAGCAATGGCCAAGGCGAGACACGATTTGAAGGCGTAAAGCGCACATTCCAAAAGCCAATCAATATTTCATCTCAGGTATTACTTGACCGCGAACGCTGCGTTCTCTGTGCTCGTTGTACTCGTTTCTCAGAGCAAATTGCGAGCGATCCATTTATTACATTGAACGAACGTGGCGCATTACAGCAAGTAGGAATTTACGAGAATCAACCATTTGAATCATATTTCTCTGGCAATGCAGTTCAGATCTGTCCCGTGGGCGCACTCACCGGTGCTTCATACCGATTCCGTGCACGTCCATTCGATTTAGTTTCAACTCCATCAGCATGTGAGCACTGTGCATCTGGTTGCGATATGCGCACAGATGTTCGTCGCGGAAAAACTCTTCGTCGCCTTGCCGGTGATGATGCCTCTGTAAATGAAGAATGGAACTGCGATAAAGGTCGTTGGGCATTCAAATATGTAACTGCACTTGATCGCCTCACTACTCCAATGGTGCGCAATAGCGATGGTGTTTTAGTTGAAGCGTCCTGGCCTGAAGCACTTGCAGCAGCAGCTGCTGGACTATCAGCAAATAAGAGCGCCGTCCTAGTTGGTGGACGTGCAACATATGAAGATGCATATGGTTATTCAAAGTTTGCACGTTTAGCACTTGGCACAAACGATATTGATTTCCGTGCCCGTCTTTCATCAGATGAAGAGCGTGAATTCCTTGCAACCCATGTCGTTGGGTCAACAAGTACATATCGCGATATTGATATTGCTGATCAAGTCGTACTCGTTGCCTTTGAGCCAGAAGAAGAATCTCCAATTGTTTTCTTGCGTCTCAATAAAGCATTCCGTAAGCGCGCACTCAAAGTCACAGCGATTGCAACAAAACTTTCTATCGGAGTCGAAAAACTCAAGGGTGAATTTGTAAAGGTTGCACCGGGTGCTGAAGCAAGCGCTCTAAGTTCACAAACTCTTACAAACAAATCACTCATTCTTGTTGGAGAGCGCGCAGCAGAGAGTGCTGGATTACTCAGCGCTGTTGCAGCTCTTGCGCAATCAAGTGGTGCGAAAATTGCATGGATTCCACGTCGCGCAGGGGAGCGAGGCGCGCTAGAAGCTGGCGCAATTGGAAATCTATTACCTGGTGGTCGACCAGTGAGTGATGCAGCGGCCCGCGTAGATATTGCAGCGGTGTGGTCAACACAGTCCCTTCCAACTGAGAACGGGAAGAACACAAATGAAATTATTGCTGCAGTACACAGTGGCGCAATAGGAGCATTAGTTGTTGGCGGTGTTGATCCACTTGATAATGAAGCCAGTGTTCAAATGTTGACTGCACTCGATAAGGCATTTGTTGTCAGTCTTGAAATTGCACCAAGTGCTGTAACTGCGCGCGCAAATGTTATTTTGCCGGTCGCTGCAGTGACTGAAAAGAGTGGATCATTCCTCAACTGGGAAGGTCGCCCACGTAAATTTGATGCAGCAGTTGCAGATACTCATAACCGCAGCGATCTGCGCATACTTTCAATGATTGCTGATGAAATGGGTCGCACCATTTCACTTGCAACTGTTACGGCAGCTGCTAAAGAGATTGCATCTCTTGGCCGCTGGGATGGCGCAAAGAGTTCCCTCAATAAATTTTCAGTTGCCGCAACTCCATCACTTTCACCAGATGAAGCAATCATTACCTCATGGCGTCGCTTACTTGACCTCGGAACATTGCAAGCAGGAGAAGATAATCTCGCTGCTACATCTAGGCGTACCGTTGCAGTTATCTCGCCAAAGCGCGCAGATGCATTAGGTGTAAAAGATGGAGATCGACTAACGATTTCAACGCAACAGGGTTCCGTAACTTTGCCAGCACTCGTTGAAGAAATTCATGATGATGCAGTGTGGGCACCGCGTAATTCACGAGGCTCTCAATTACTTTCACAACTTGGCGTTGCACATGGAGCAGTAGTAAAGGTGGCGAAGGCATGAAGTCCACAGCAGAACTCATTGGCGCAGATCCAGGTTGGATTATTCTTGTAAAGGCAGCACTTGTATTTATTGTTTGTGTTGTTCTAACAATTATGTCCGTATGGGGCGAGCGTCGAATTGTTGCTCGCATGCAGCAGCGCGTTGGTCCAAACCGTGTTGGAAAATTCGGATTGATTCAAGCACTTGCCGATGGCGTGAAGCTTGCACTCAAAGAAGATCTCATCCCTGCTGCTGCAGATAAAGTGGTTTTCATTCTTGCTCCAATTATTAGTGCAACTACATGCTTTATGGCCTTTGCTGTAATCCCAATGACAGGCGAAGTAAGCCTCTTTGGCCACACGACAGCGATGCAACTCACCGACATTCCAGTTGGCGTGCTCTATGTATTGGCAATTGCATCAGTTGG
>CAIZPZ010000220.1:0-1843 GCA_903934975.1 uncultured Actinomycetes bacterium
CAGACGAGAGCGATTTTAACTTTCCCGATCTAGCTAAAGATTTTTAGGAGTTTGCTTGATCAGCGAGGCGGGCGCGGTTACGTGCAGCGCGACGCTTCAAGGCGCGACGTTCATCTTCTGAGAGACCGCCCCAGACTCCGGCATCCTGGCCTGATTCCAGCGCCCATGCCAAGCATGGCTCTTTGACGATGCAGCGATTACAGACCTTCTTCGCCTCTTCGATCTGGGTGATGGCGGGGCCGGTATTGCCCACGGGGAAGAAGAGCTCAGGATCTTCTTCGCGGCAGGCCGACTGATGTCTCCAATCCATGGCTATCTCCTTCCTGTAATCGAGTGTGATGCTGCGTAAAGAACGCGCACAAGAGGGTAATTCTCCCTGTAACTCTCAAGTTAAACAAGAAGGTACGAGAAAAGATTTCGTTAATCAGGGTGATTTGCATCCCTTTAGTGAATTTATCTTTTGAATTGAGAGGTGCCCCCGACAGGAATCGAACCTGTGCACCTGCCTCCGGAGGGCAGTGCTCTATCCCCTGAGCTACGGGGGCGCAGGTAGAAGGGTAGGTTATATGACTATGAGTACTTCTGAGAAAGCTTTTTTTGCGACAGGTTGTTTCTGGGGCGCAGAGCGTCGTTTCTGGAATCTCGATGGTGTCATCGCAACCAGCGTTGGATATATGGGCGGTGCTCGACCTAATCCGAGCTATGAACAAGTCTGCACCGGTGTCACAGGACATGCTGAGACTGTAGAAGTTGATTTCGATCCAGCAAAAGTTTCTTATCGCCGCTTACTTGAAGAGTTTTGGGTCATGCACGATCCAACCTCGCTCAATCGCCAAGGTGGAGATATCGGAACTCAATATCGCAGCGCGATTTTTACAACGACTGCGGCGCAGCAGTTACAGGCAGAGGTCACTCGAGATGTATATCAAGCAGCTCTTACACGCGATGGCATCGGTCCGATTGTCACTGAAATTGTCAGCGCCGAAGGGGTTCCATATTTCCTGGCTGAGGAGTATCACCAAAAGTATTTAAAGAAGAACCCCAACGGTTACGACTGCCACTCCAGCACGGGAGTAAATTTTCCGCAGTTGAGTAACTCTTAACCCAGCGCTCGCCAGCAGTACCAGGCCACCACGCTTCGGTAAGGACGAAACTTCTCGCCCTTCTTCTCTAGCGCAGCAGGTGTGATTTCCTCGCTGAGGCGATATATCTTTTCGTATCCTCGTCTCACACCGAGATCCCCAGTAGGCCAGATATCTAAGCGCCCCAGTTGAAACATCATAAACATGTCAACTGTCCATGGCCCGATTCCCCAAAGACTCGTGAGCTGTTGAAATATCTCTTCATCGCTATCAACTTTATGGAGCTGATTAATCTTTATCTTCTTCGTGAGAGCTGCATCCGCAAGCCCCTGAATAGTTTTGAACTTGGCTCCTGAAACGCCTGCCGCGCGCATATCTTTCTCAGATATAGCAGCAATGCGTGCAGGCACTACCCGACCCTGCGCCAGCCCTTTGACCCTGCCATAGATTGTGTCAGCTGCCTTGACTGCCAGCTGCTGTGAAATAACAGATTCGACGAGCGCCTCAAAATGGCTGACCGGCTTTGGATTCCTACCGATTGTGCAGAGTGGATGTGCATCTATCACCTTCGCAAAGCGCGCATCACGTCTGGCCAAATCCGCAACGATCTTCTTCATCTGCGAAGCTGTAATCGTCAAATTCGCGGTCATGGATAAAGCGTATTGTCGGTGACATACTAAGTCCATGAGTGAGAAGAGCGGTTTCGAACTTCGCGCACTCGACTTGAGCGAACTCAAAACCCATCGCAGCGAAAAGTGGCG
>CAIZPZ010000221.1:0-2368 GCA_903934975.1 uncultured Actinomycetes bacterium
GTGAATTTTGCAAATGACTATTCCGATGGAATTCGGGGCACTGATGCAGATCGTGTTGGGCCAACTCGTCTCACCGCTAGTGGTCTTGCATCACCTGGTGCGGTAAAGCGCGCTGCATATATTTCATTTCTTATTGGAGCGATTGCAGGACTCATACTTGCATCACAAACTTCATGGTGGCTCATACTCATTGGCGGTATTGCAATTCTTGCTGCTTGGGGTTACACAGGTGGGCAAAATCCATATGGTTACAGCGGCTTTGGTGAAATTTCTGTATTTATCTTTTTTGGTTTAGTAGCAACCATGGGAACTTTTTATGTTCAAACTGAATCTGTAACTTTTCAAAGCGCTCTTGCATCAATTCCAATAGGGGCACTAGCGTGCGCAATTCTTGCCGTCAATAATATTCGTGATCGTGAGAAAGATTTCCTCGTAGGAAAACGCACTCTTGCAGTCCGACTCGGCGATCGTTACGCCCGCTACTCTTTTGTTTTTCTCATTGTTTCTGCTCATGTCGCAGCTATAGCAACAACCATTCCATGGGGCGCTCTTACTCTCCTTGCCGCCCCAATAAGTCTTGGAGTTTCCCGCAAGGTGCTCAAAGGCGCGGTCGGCAAAGAGTTGATTGCCTTGCTGGGCGCTACTGGAAAATTGCAATTGCTCTTTGCCGCTATTTTTTCTATTGCTCTAATCATTGGATAATGGGGTTAGACTTATCTCATGGTTAGGTTCCTAGTCCCCGTATTGCTTGTTGCTTTTACGATTTACACACTTGTTGATTGTGCTCGCACTGATGAATCACAAGTTCGTAATCTTCCAAAATGGGCCTGGATTTTGATAATCATTCTTATAGGAACAATTGGACCAATTGCATATTGGTTTGCAGGACGCCCAAAACGTCCCGGTCGAAATGGTGGACCAAAGCGTCGAATCTTGCCACCAGATGATGACCCAGATTTCTTACGCAAGCTCTAACTTATAAACCTGAGTACGTATGCTTTCCGGTTCCATAGATATTTACATATATGTAATTGAATAAAAATGTAGAGCCTGCAAATAGACATAACCATGCAGCTCTGCGTCCGCGCCAGCCAATCGTTACGCGCGCATGTAGGTAGGCGGCATATGCAACCCATGTAATAAATGCCCACGTCTCTTTTGGATCCCAACCCCAATAACGACCCCACGCACTTTCGGCCCAAATTGCTCCTGCAATGACTGCAAATGTCCAGAGCGGAAATACAAAAGCTACGAGTCGATATGAAAGTTGATCTAACACTTCAAGAGATGGGAGTCGTTGCGCCCATACCGTGCGAGGACCTTTGCGCTCCATCGAATCCAAATACAAATATGCGCCTGCAATAACGTTGGCAAGTAGAAAAACACCACCAGAAATAATTGCTGCAGAGACATGTATAACGAGCCAGGTTGATTTTAGCGCTGGAACAAGTGGTGCACTTGGACGATACAGAACTGCAACAGCAGTACCGAGTGTGAGTAATACCGCGATGGAGACTAATAGTCCAAGCCAACGTAAGTCATATTTACGAAGTGCAGCTAAGTATGCGCCGGTAAAAGCCAGTGCACCAGTAATTGAAAATTCGTACATATTTCCCCATGGGACGCGCTGCGCAGATATTCCTCTGGCGATGACTCCCCCGAATAGCAAAACAAATCCAAGTATCATCATCGCTGTTGCAATGCGAGAGGCCTTTTCTGTACGCGTGTAGTCCAGAGTCTTTGTTATGAGATTTCCATCTGTTGAATCTGCTGACTGTGGCGCGCGCACTGCCCATGCAGTTTCATAAGCATGAGCGAGGAAAGAAAGTGTAAAAACTGCCATCGCTGAATAAATTGAATAGTTTGAGATGTAAGCCCAAGTCTCTGACATTATTTCTCTCCCTTTAGCGATGAAACAATTTGTGCGATTTCACTCTCAAGCCCCGGTGCTGAATTCTTAGCTAATCCAGCAACTTCAACTTTTCCAGATTCGCTAATACGAATCCAGATACGTCGTCTTCTAGTGAAGAGTGAAGCGAGCAAACCTAGGATGGCAACAATACCTCCAAGAAGTGCGTAATTCTTTCCGGGATCTCGCACAACTTGTAGGTTCACCCATGGCACATACGCTTCAAAAGTAATTGAGCCGCCATCATATGAAAAAGTTTCGCCAGGCTTAAGTGACTCAAGTCCTATGCGCTCCATCTCTGACGTATCTATTCGGTATACAGATTGAGGAACACCACTATTTAGCCCAAGATCACCTCGCCAAATAGAGAAGAGCATCTTTGGATCAAGTGCTTCGGGGAAAACGCTTATTCCTCCGCGCTCAGAATCGCGGGCTTGAGTTGGTAAAAAAGTTGCTACA
>CAIZPZ010000222.1:0-2407 GCA_903934975.1 uncultured Actinomycetes bacterium
ACGTGACGGGGTATTTGTAATTAGAACTTTGACCTTATTGCGCTCACAAAATTGCATATCTTCATCTTTATCGACAGTCCAGACAAATAAATCACGAGATTCGCTCATATATGTTGAATCTTCTCTCAACATTTGAATACTCGGTCCTAAATTCTTTGCTGATGAAAAGCGACGCATTAATCGTGAATGGCTTGGATGTAGGAGCGCTACAGTTTTCTGTTCTGGTGCTAATTTCTTAATCCGCTCGATTGCTAACCACGAAAATGACATTATCGATAATTCTTCGTTATGAATTTCTTGATTCAATAAAGTGAGCACACTCTCTTCGATCTTGTTTGCCGTTGGCACCGGATGTTTTGTCTCTATCGCTATTTCTTTTTTATTATCTCTAGCGAGGACAAGTAGTTCTTCGAGTGTGAGTATCTCTGGGTATTCCCTGCGAATCTGTGCGTACTTCATCTCTGCGATTCGCCCTGAAACACCAGCACATCGCTGGAGGTCGGCATCGTGCCAGAGCAGAGCCACATTATCTTTTGATAAACGGACATCGCATTCGAATCCATCCGCGCCTTGAGCGATAGCGCCGTTATAAGCGCGCAATGTGTGCTCAGGAAAATCCTTCGAGGCTCCGCGGTGGGCGTAGATTTTCATAAGCAAGATTAGCACCGTTAGGCTTACCTCTATGAGTAACAAAGGTGCGCAATACTTTTTTGAAAGTTCTGCGCGCTCTGTTCTCGGTTTAGTACGAGAAGGTAATGAAGATTCAGGATTTACTTCTGCAAAGTTGATTGCAGTTGCTGACGGCATGGGTGGTCATGCAGGTGGCGAAGTTGCCTCACGTATTGCAATAAAAACTTTGGCCTCACTTACTCCTGTTCTATCTAGTACTGAGATTGATTCAGACTCTATTGAAGATCTTCTGCAAAATTCTTTGCACACAATTGATAGCGAGATTGGTGAGCATGCACGCGAAGCAATTGAAGTCCGCGGAATGGGAACCACTTTGACCGCTCTTTTGCTCTACGGCGAGAAGGTTGCTCTTTTACATGTTGGTGATTCTCGCGCTTACCGCTTGCGTGGAAATGATTTTGAACAACTCAGTTGCGATCACACAGTTATGCAAGAGCTCTTAGATCAAGGCGCTATTACCCTTGCAGATATTCGTGATCATCCACAGCGCTCAGTGCTAACGCAAGCACTTATGGGAGATGGCAACGTGACACCAGTTTTGCAAATTTTTGATGTAAAGGCAGAGGATCGCTTTATTGTATGTAGTGACGGTTTATCTAGTGTGCTCAGTGATAAAGAGATAAAATCTTTATTGAAAAAGAAGTCTGCAGATGAATCAATCACGGCACTTATCGACGCCACTTATATCAATGGTGCGCCTGACAATATTTCTATAATCATTGCCGATGTAGTTGCTTCAAGTGAAGTATTAACGCACTTTATTGGGGCCGCGCAATGATGAATCTAACGTTGGGCGGCCGCTACGTTCTGGGCGAAATGATTGGCACTGGCGGAATGGCTGATGTCTACAGAGCCCATGATCAACGCCTTGCTCGCGAGGTAGCTGTAAAAGTATTGCGTAGCGATCTTGCGCGCGATCCTTCTTTTGTTGCTCGTTTTCGCAAAGAAGCATTTGCTGCAGCTGGTCTCAATCATCCTGGAATCGTGGCTGTTTATGACTCTGGGGAAGAACCTGCGCCATACATTGTTATGGAATTAGTCTCTGGACATACATTGCGTGACCTCATTCATCGTGGCGAACGAATTCCACTTGCACGCGCGCTAGAAATTGGCGAAGGAATTCTTGCAGCGTTGGAATATTCACACGAGCGCGGAATTGTGCATCGAGATATAAAGCCTGCAAACATCATGATTACCGATCAAGGTGATGTAAAGGTTATGGATTTTGGTATTGCTCGCGCTCTCGATGATTTAGGTGCAACTCTTACAAGTACCTGGAACATTGTCGGAACTGCTCAGTATTTATCTCCCGAGCAAGCGCTGGGCGAAATCGCCGATGCACGTAGCGATATTTACTCCACTGGTTGTTTGCTTTACGAAGTTCTAACAGGGCAGCCGCCATTTACTGGTGATACACCTGTCTCTATTGCATACCAACATGTTTCGGGAGAATTAGCGCTACCAAGCAAAATTGAACCAACGCTGCCTGAGGGAATCGACATACTTTTATCTGTAGCACTAGCTAAAAAAGCAGAAGATAGGTACCAATCGGCTGGTTTGATGCTCGATGATTTATTCAAAATACATTCTGGTGAAACCGTCACAACAAAGATGGTGAAAAGGCCAATAAACCGCCGAACCTTATTGAGTGTTATCGCAGCCTCTATTTTGGTAATAGCTGTTGCTGGGGCAGGTTTATTTGCTTCACGCCCAGGTG
>CAIZPZ010000223.1:0-4945 GCA_903934975.1 uncultured Actinomycetes bacterium
GTGTATAGATGGTCTTTTTCAACCTTAGCTGCCGCAGCAACATATTTCTTTGAGCGCTTCATTTCGTTCCTTTTCTTATAAGGGTTGTGGTTAGCGAACCAGCGCGGTTCTCCCACATCTTTTTCTCGGGGTGAGAAAAAGACTTCTATTTAGTTGGAAACTGTGATTCCCATTGAGCGAGCAGTACCTGCAATGATCAAGCTAGCTGCATCAATGTCATTTGCATTGAGGTCTGCCATCTTTGTCTTTGCAATCTCTTGGACCTGCGCCATCGTGATGTTGGCAACCTTTGTCTTGTGAGGAACTGCTGAACCCTTTTCAACGCCAGCAGCCTTCAAGATCAAACGTGATGCAGGAGGTGTCTTAGTGATGAAAGTAAATGAGCGATCTTCATAGACAGTGATCTCTACAGGAATGATCTGGCCCTTTTGTGATTCAGTCGCAGCGTTATATGCCTTGACGAATTCCATGATGTTGACACCATGTTGACCGAGCGCAGGACCTACTGGTGGTGCAGGTGTTGCTGCGCCAGCTTGGATCTGCAACTTGATGAATCCGGTTGCCTTCTTCTTTGGTGCCATTTTTCTATTCCTTTTCTATTCCTGTTTATAAATCTCTGAGTTAGATCTTCTGTACTTGTGCAAATGAAAGTTCTACTGGAGTTTCGCGTCCGAAGATTGAAACGAGAACCTTGAGCTTTGCTTGCTCTGGCATGATCTCTGAAATCGATGCTGGAAGCGTTGCAAAAGGGCCATCCATCACAGTTACTGATTCTCCAACTGAGAAATCAACGACGCGAATTTCTGGCTTATCTGATTTCTTTACTGGACGTGGTGCCAAAATCTTTTCTACTTCATCCATGCTCAATGGACTTGGGTGGTGTGCGTTGCCAACGAATCCTGTAACTCCAGGAGTGTTGCGAACTGCAGACCATGATTCATCAGTGAGATCCATGCGAACAAGAACATAACCAGGATAGATGTTGCGCTTTACTTGCTTGCGCTGACCATTCTTGATCTCTGTTACTTCTTCTTCTGGAACTTCAATCTGGAAAATAAAATCTTCCATATTCAATGAAGCGATACGGTTGTGAAGGTTTCCCTTTACTTTCTTCTCGTACCCAGCATATGAATGGACTACGTACCAATCGCCAAGAGCTGTGCGCAATGTGCGACGAAATTCTGCATTGGGATCATTCTCTTCAGATTCAATGTCGCCATCTTCATCGGATGCGAGCGCAAGGTCATCGGTAGCAACTGCTGAAGAATCTTCAACAATTACCTCTTCAACTACAGATTCTGAAGCAACCTCAGTTGCATTTGCAGCAAGTTGGGCTTCAAAAGCATCTGGTGCTGGTGTATCAATTGATTGTTCGTCGCTCATGTCCGCCCCTTCTTATCCAAATACCCAGAAGACGATCTTTGTAAGTACAAGATCGAGCAACGAGACAACGGCGATGATGAATGACACGAAAACTAAAACAACGGCTGTGTATGTGGTCAACTGCTTACGTGTTGGCCATACAACTTTGCGAAGTTCGTTGACTATTTGGCGATAGAAAAGTCCAACGCGCGCAAAAAAACCGAGCTTCTCGGCAACTTGCTCTGTTGACTCTGTCATCGTCAATCCTTTCCGAACTTCGTACTTCATGAATAAAACTTCTTGCAGGGCAGGAGGGACTCGAACCCCCAACCGGCCGCTTTGGAGACGGCAACTCTAGCCAATTGAGCTACTGCCCTAAACACGAGGGCATGACGAAACCATAGGAATAATCAAATCCTCGTGAGCGTCGAAGTGTAGAGGGTGAATGGGGGGTAGGTAAAACTCGCGCTCAAATCTGCTCACGCATAGGGCAGACTTGGGCCATGAGCAGAATTTCCACACGTATTTCCGCAATCGCTGAATCAGCCACATTAGCCGTTGATGCAAAAGCGAAAGCGCTCAAAGCTGCAGGCCGTCCTGTCATTGGATTCGGCGCTGGTGAACCAGATTTTCCAACACCTGATTACATTGTTGAAGCCGCTGCTGCTGCAACCAAAGTTGTTGCAAACCATCGTTACACACCTGCAGCAGGTTTGCCTGAAATGCGCGAAGCAATTGTTGCAAAAACACTTCGTGATTCAAAGTATGTAATTACAGCAGATCAAGTACTTGTAACAAATGGTGGCAAACAAGCGGTGTACCAAGCATTTGCAACGATTATCAATCCAGGTGATGAGGTTCTTCTTCCATCACCATATTGGACGACTTATCCAGAGTGCGTGCAACTTGCTGGTGGAAAATCTGTTGAAGTATTTGCAGATGAATCACAAAATTATTTAGTAACTGTTGAACAATTGGAAGCTGCTCGTACTCCAAAGACAAAAGCGCTGCTTTTCTGTTCACCATCGAATCCAACAGGCTCTGTTTATTCACCAGAACAAGTCAAAGCAATTGGGCAATGGGCGGTAAAAAACAATATCTGGGTAATCTCTGACGAAATTTATGAGCACTTACTCTATGACGGCGCTACAGCACCTTCTATGCCAGTACTAGTTCCAGAACTTGCTGACACCTGCATCATCATCAATGGTGTTGCTAAGACTTATGCAATGACAGGCTGGCGTGTGGGCTGGATGATCGGACCAAAGGATGCGATCAAGGCAGCAACAAATTTGCAATCACACCTGTCATCTAATGTAAATAACGTTGCACAGCGCGCAGCAATTGCTGCCCTCACTGGTGATCTCTCTGCAGTACATGCAATGGGTGAGGCGTTCAACCGTCGTCGCAAACTCATTGTTGATTTACTCAACGAAATACCTGGCTTTGTTTGCCCAACTCCAACTGGTGCTTTTTATGTATATCCATCAGTTAAGGGTGTACTTGGTAAAACTATTCGCGGTAAAACTCCAAAGACTTCTGCAGAACTTGCAACACTTATCTTAGAAGAAGTGGAAGTTGCAGCAGTTCCAGGTGAAGCATTTGGACCTTCTGGTTATTTGCGATTCTCATATGCAACAAGTGATGCAGATATTGTTGAAGGAATCGGGCGTATCAAAGCACTTCTCACTGAAAGCTAAATCTCGAGACCAATCAGATTTACTTCTGAAACGAGTGTGATTCCAAACTTTTCCTGTACATGATCGCGCGCACGTGTTGCAAGAGCTGCGATATCTGATGCTGTTGCGGTTCCAGAATTAGTCAACGCTAGAACGTGCTTTGTTGAAATACGCGCTCCACCTATTTCATCGCCTTTGTGAATCCCAGAGTGTTCAATCAACCATGCAGCAGAGGTCTTTACTTTGCCATCTTGCGTTGGCCAACGCGGTGCATCGGCGGGAAGTGAGTCGGCAATCTCTTTGCTAACAATTGGGTTTGTAAAAAATGAACCTGCAGACCATGAGTCATGATCAGTTGTGGAAAGAAGCATTCCTTTCATTCCACGTAGTTCTAATACTGCAGCTCGAGTTGCAATGACAGATGCCTTATCTCCCACTGCAATGCCAAGTTTCGCTGCAAGTTCTGCATACATAATCGGTGTTGTCATTTCGCCCAAACGCAATTGGAATTGAACATCAAGAACAACATAGCGACCAGGGTGGGCTTTGAAATGTGAGTTGCGGTATGAGAATTCACATTGCGAATTTGTAAAAGTTTTGAGTCCCTTAGCAACGCGATCGTAGGTGCGCACGCGAGTAATGTATTCAGCAACTTCATGACCATATGCACCAATATTTTGTATTGGGGAAGCGCCAATAGTTCCTGGAATCCCGCTCAAACTTTCAAGTCCCGCAAAGCCGCGCTCGATAGTCATTGCGACAAATTCATCCCAGTTTTCACCAGCACCAATAGTCAGGGTTGCACCACTACACGCATCAACTTCGCTTCTGAGTGAGTTATTTGAAATATGAATAACTGTTCCTTCAAAACCGCTATCGCTAACCAAAATATTTGTGCCCCCACCCATAATCAAAATAGGTGAGTCCCCCGCTGCCTCAATTGCAGCAATAATTTCGGCTTCGCTAGAGACTTCTACAAATTTCTTTGCAGGTCCACCAACGCGCAAGCTGGTGTAGTCGGAGAGATCGGCCATGAATAAAGGTTACCGACGTGGGGACAAAATTGCGCTTTTACCTCTGAATCGTTCGAGGATACGGTCGTAATTCTTCTTTGACTGAAGCTCGCGATATTCGGGATCAGCATCGTGATAACCATGATGGCGACCTTGCTCAAGCGGAAGTTCCATTTGTAATAGACGACCACCTGCGTGACGCAATTTCAAACTAAATTCGATATCAGCATTTCGGTAATAAATAGCGCGCGCATTGAATCCGCCGGCCTCAAGAACATATGCACGATTGAGTCCCATGAAATAACTAAACAGAACATCGACTTCGCCATCACCTTTGTCATCAACGCTGCGCCATTCATCATCAATATTGATAAGTCCCCCGCGCCAACCAACGGCGGCATATTCACCCTTTTCTAATTCAGCAATAACGGGTGTAATCGCATCGCCAGTGAATCGAGTCGATGGATCCATAAGAATGAGGTACTTACTATTTATTTTATTGAGAAGTGCGTTTGCAGCCTCTCCCCAACTAGCCCCAGCATTGAGTGCAATGAGATAGGTGTGATCATCCATCTCATCTACTAATTTGCCAGCATCGCCAATACATAAAAGTACAATGCCGCAGGTGGCATGCGCCTTGATGCTCTTTACTGTTTCAACTGCATCATCAGTAAAGCCATCAATAATCATTGCAACGCTTACGTCATCACTGGTATCAATGGGGCGAATATCTCGTGGAAATGGATACGTTATATATGGAGCTTTGACTCTAAAATCAAAACCATCTGCAACATCGAGTACTTCATACCCTGCTTGGAGTATTTCTTGGCGGAGAGCGTCGGCCTTTGCAAAATCGCGAGCAGCACGTGCATCTAATCGCTCTTGTGCTAA
>CAIZPZ010000224.1:0-2051 GCA_903934975.1 uncultured Actinomycetes bacterium
ATTTCAATTCCGCGCTTGAGCACGAGTGCACCTATTCCTAGCGGCCCACCAATTTTATGCGCACTCAACGTCAGTGATGTCAGACCGAGTTCTGAAAATGAAAGTGGAACTTTTCCAAAACTTTGAACAGCATCGCAATGCACGGGAATATCGCCTGCAAGATTTACCAAGGTGGAAATAGGTTGCAAAACTCCAGTTTCATTATTTGAATGCATGACTGCAATGAGGGCAACTTCATCTGCCCGCTTTGAAAGAAAATCTTTGACAAAAGCACAGTCGATAACTCCATCATTTGTTACAGGAATTTCAACAACTTCAGCTTTCTCATGGGTGGCTAACCACTGCGCTGGATCGATAATTGCGTGATGCTCAATTGCCGAGATTAGAACTACATTGCGTCCCTCTGCTCGACGCTTCCAAAATAATCCTTTGAGAGCGATGTTGTTCGCTTCAGTTCCAGAGCCAGTAAAAATGATTTCGGATGCAAGAGAGCCAACTTCGCGACCAATTACTTCGCGCGCCTCTTCAATATCTTTGCGAACGCTGCGACCAGGTGTGTGCAAACTCGATGGATTACCTAATTTTGAGAGCGCAGTAGTCATCGCATCAATTGCACAATCGAGCATCGGTGTAGTTGCCGCATGGTCGAGATAGATGGAAGACATGGTGCTAAGTCTAGGACTTGCGCGCGATAACGCCTTCCGTTGCCTTGGGCAGCACGGCAAAGAGATCACCGATTACGCCAAAGTCAGCGATATCAAATATTGGCGCTTCAGCATCTTTATTGACGACCACAATTGTCTTACTTGTCTGCATGCCTGCGCGGTGTTGGATTGCTCCAGAGATTCCACATGCAACGTAGAGCTGCGGGCTAACAGTTTTTCCTGTCTGGCCAACTTGATGCGTATGTGGATACCAACCTGCATCAGTTGCGGCGCGTGATGCACCAACGGCTGCACCTAATGCATCTGCTAATCCTTCAACGGCTGCAAAATCTCCATTTGTTCCGCGTCCACCAGATACAACAATATTTGCCTCGGTGAGTTCTGGTCGACCACCTTTTACAAATGGTTGCGTTGCAGTAATTCTTACTTTCTTCGCAACATCACTAACACTCTTCGTTACATTTTCAACAGTTGGAGATGCAGCTGCAGTATTGGCTTCAATCGTATTTGGGCGAATTGTCATGATGCTTACTCCATGAGAAATTTTGGAGTGAACGGTTGTTGAACCACCAAAAACTAATTGAGTTGCAGTGCCATCGGCTGCAACATCTACTGCATCAGTAATAATTCCTGAATCTGTCGCAATCGCTACTCGCCCTGCAATCTCTTTTCCAAAGGCATGAGATGCAATAAGCAGCGCTGATGGCTTCTTCTCAGTAACAATTTGTGAAATAAGATCGGCATAAGCAGGGACACCATGTGTTGCAAGATCTTCTGACTCGATTGAAATGACAGATGAAATTGGTCCAGTGAGCGCCGAAACTATTGCAGCGCTTTTACCAGGTTGCGTTAGAACAATTGCAGTGACATCGCCCATGCGAGCACCGGCAGTTGCAAGTTCAGCTGTTGTCTTACTTACTGCATCACCTTGAAGGTCGACGAGGATAAATACGTTGCTCATATCAACTTCTTTCCCGCTAGGAAATCAACTAATTCTTTGCCGCCATCACCAGAATCGGTGACCTTTATTCCAGCTGCTCTCGCTGGACGAGGGGCTGAATCAGCAACGAGTGACCAGGCACCTTGGACAGAAATTCCAATCGCTGCGCAATCGCGAACATCAATAGTCTTTTTCTTAGAAGCCATGATGCCCTTGAACGATGGGTAACGCGGTTCATTTATTTTTTCAATAACACTGAGTACTGCAGGAAAACTAGCGCCCATAGAATCAACACCAGCATCTGTCACACGTGTAATTGCAACAGTTGAAGCGGCAGGATCAACAACAACGCTGCCAGCAAATGTGAGTTGAGCCCAACCTAAGCGCGCTGAAATCATTGCTGGAACAACGCTCATACGAGCATCAGTTGATTCTGTTCCACAAAG
>CAIZPZ010000225.1:0-4520 GCA_903934975.1 uncultured Actinomycetes bacterium
GCTGCGACGATGGAACTTGGCGCACTTATTTGCACATCAAAGAATCCATCCTGTAATGATTGCCCAATAATTTCTCAATGTAAGTGGAGAAAGAATGGCTACCCGCAGAGCGAATTAGTTAGAAAATCACAAGATTGGCATGGAACGGATCGCAAGTGTCGCGGCACAATTGTGCAAGCACTTCGAGAAAGTGAATCACTGACAGCAAGTGCAATCAAGAAGTTATGGCCAGACGAGTCACAAGTTGAAAAAGCACTTGAAACTCTTCTAGAAGATAATCTCATTGAAGAGCACTCTCGCTCTCGATTTAGACTTCCTCAATAATTATGCAGTTGGTGCTTGCGCTAGATCTTCAGGTGAATCAGGCATAGCTGACTTAGGTGCGCCCACGAATGTGAATATCGCTTCTGCTCCTTCACCTTCAACATCTACAACAATAATTTCACCAGCTTTGAGTTCGCCAAAGAGGATTCGCTCTGAGAGTGAATCTTCGATTTCACGTTGAATTGTGCGTCGCAATGGACGAGCGCCCATCAGTGGGTCGTATCCACGCGTTGCAAGTAATTCCTTGGCAGCAGTTGTGAGTTCGATTCCCATATCTTTCGCACGCAAACGCTCATCGAGATTTGCAACCATCAGGTCAACAATTTGAATGATTTGATCCTTCGTCAACTGATGGAAGACGATGATGTCATCAATACGGTTGAGGAATTCTGGGCGGAAGTGAGTCTTGAGTTCATCACTTACTTTGCCCTTCATGCGCTCGTAATTTGTTAGGTCATCATCGCTATTTGCAAAGCCAAGTCCAAGGCTCTTTGAAATATCGCGAGTACCAAGGTTTGTTGTCATGATGATGACAGTATTTTTGAAGTCAACGGTGCGACCTTGTGCATCTGTTAGGCGACCATCTTCTAATACCTGCAAGAGTGAGTTGAAGATATCTGGGTGTGCCTTTTCAATCTCATCAAAGAGAACAACAGAGAATGGGCGACGACGAACTTTTTCAGTGAGCTGTCCACCTTCGTCATATCCAACATATCCTGGAGGTGCACCGAATAGTCGTGATGCGGTGTGACGCTCTGAATATTCAGACATATCAAGTTGAATGAGTGCATCTTGATCACCGAATAAGAATGATGCGAGTGTTCGTGAAAGTTCAGTCTTACCGACACCCGATGGGCCAGCAAAAATAAATGAGCCACCAGGACGCTTTGGATCTTTCAGACCCGCACGTGTACGACGAATCGCTTGTGAAAGCGCTTTGATTGCCTGCTCTTGACCAATAACACGGCGATGTAATTCATCTTCCATGTGAAGTAGTCGCGCTGTCTCTTCTTCAGTCAACTTGAATACTGGAATTCCAGTTGATGCAGAGAGAACTTGAGCAATAAGTTCTTCATCGACTTCAGTTACCTTATCGAGATCAGTTGCTTTCCATTGCTTCTCTGCTTCTTGCTTCTCGATGATAAGTGTCTTTTCCTTATCGCGAAGTGATGCTGCAAGTTCGAAATCCTGGCCATCGATAGCCGATTCTTTCTCTTTGCGAGCGCTTGCAATTTTGTCATCGAATTCGCGAAGTTCTGCCGGAGCAGTCATGCGCTTAATGCGAAGACGTGATCCTGCTTCATCAATAAGGTCAATCGCCTTATCTGGAAGGAATCGATCAGAGACATAACGGTCAGCTAAATTAGCTGCAGCAGCTAGCGCGCCATCTGTAATGGATACGCGGTGGTGTGTTTCATAGCGATCGCGCAATCCGCGCAAAATTTCAATTGTGTGAGCAACTGATGGCTCTTTTACTTGAATTGGTTGGAAACGACGTTCAAGTGCAGCATCTTTTTCGAGGTGCTTGCGATACTCATCAAGAGTTGTTGCACCGATGGTCTGTAACTCACCTCGGGCAAGCATTGGCTTCAAGATACTCGCTGCATCAATTGCGCCTTCTGCTGCGCCTGCACCAACAAGAGTATGAATCTCATCGATAAATAGGATGATATCGCCGCGAGTTTTAATCTCTTTGAGAACTTTCTTTAGGCGCTCTTCAAAGTCTCCACGATAGCGACTACCTGCAACGAGTGCACCAAGATCTAGTGAATAGAGCTGCTTATCCTTCAAGGTTTCAGGAACATCATTTTTCACAATTGCTTGTGCAAGTCCTTCAACAACTGCAGTCTTACCAACACCAGGTTCACCAATGAGCACTGGGTTATTTTTTGTACGACGTGAAAGAATTTGCATTACGCGTTCAATCTCTGTCTCGCGACCGATAACTGGATCAAGCTTTCCTTCTCGCGCTGCCTGTGTGAGGTTGCGACCAAATTGATCTAGCACTAACGATGTAGATGGTGTTCCTTCAGCTGGACCGTTAGATGCAACAGTCTCTTTGCCTTGATAGCCAGAGAGTAATTGAATTACTTGTTGGCGAACTCGGTTGAGATCTGCTCCAAGTTTTACTAATACTTGTGCAGCAACGCCTTCGCCTTCGCGGATGAGTCCGAGCAAAATATGTTCTGTGCCGATGTAATTATGGCCAAGTTGGAGTGCTTCACGAAGTGAGAGTTCCAAAACTTTCTTCGCACGTGGTGTAAATGGAATATGGCCACTTGGTGCTTGTTGACCTTGCCCAATAATTTCTTCAACCTGTGCGCGTACACCTTCAAGGGAAATACCCATTGATTCAAGTGCTTTCGCCGCAACGCCTTCACCTTCGTGAATGAGTCCAAGAAGGATGTGCTCCGTGCCAATGTAATTGTGATTGAGCATGCGTGCCTCTTCTTGGGCAAGCACAACTACACGTCTGGCTCGGTCGGTAAAGCGCTCAAACATCGGCGGACTCCTCATTCATGGTTCGTGGCTCTAAGCCTAATACCCACATGCATAGGCACGCGAGGCGGATAGCTACTACCTTTTACAACCCCAGATATGGGCTACTTATGCCCGAAATATGGCTAAATCTAGAGTTTCTTGAGCATGCGGGTATTGCCCAAAGTATTTGGCTTCACCGATTCGAGATCGAGGAATTCTGCGATACCGGCATCGTAGGAGCGCAAAAGTTCGGCATACACATCAGGTTCCACTGGTGTGCCATCAATTACTTCAAATCCATGGCGACCAAAAAATTGTGTTTCAAATGTTAGGCAAAAAATTCTTTTGATTCCGATATTTTTTGCACGCTCTGTTATTGCCTCCATGATTTGATGGCCGATTCCAGTTCCCTGTAATTCTTGCGTTACTGCAACTGTGCGAACTTCAGCCAAGTCTTCCCACAGAATATGTAGCGCTCCACATCCAACAACGACGCCATCTTTTAGCGCGACAGTAAATTCTTGTGTGCTCTCATAAAGAGTAACTGTCTCTTTTGAAAGCAGTCGACCTTCGGGTGCGTAGGCATCAATGAGTGTGCGAATCCCTTTTACATCTGAAGTTCTAGCGGGGCGAATCTCTAACGACATTTATTATTCTTCCGGCTTTACTAGTGGGAAGAGAATTGTTTCGCGGATACCAAGTCCTGTCAGCGCCATAAGTAAGCGATCGAGTCCCATTCCCATTCCACCTGTTGGTGGCATTGCAAATTCCATTGCGCGTAAGAAATCTTCATCAACTTGCATTGCTTCAAGATCGCCCTTAGCGCCAAGTTGTGCTTGCTCTACTAAACGTTCGCGTTGAACAACAGGATCAACAAGTTCAGAGTAGCCAGTTGCCAGTTCAAAACCGTCGACGTAGAGATCCCATTTTTCTGCAACACCAGGTAATTCGCGATGTGCTCGAACAAGTGGTGATGTATCAACTGGGAAACCCATAACAAATGTAGGTTCAATCAATTGTTCTCTCGCAACATGTTCAAAAATCTCTTCGGCAAGCTTTCCTGTTACCCATTTTGGATCAATCTTTATGCCTAGTTTTGTAGCGTGCTTCTTCAATTCTTCAATAGGAGTAAGGGCTGTAACGTTTTCGCCTACACCTTGAGAAATTGCTTCGTAGAGTGAAATCTCTTTCCACTGACCGCCTAAATTTGCTTGGCGGCCATCGTGATGAGTTACAACATGTGAACCAGAGATGGCCATTGCAGCATTTTGAATAAGTGTGCGAGTCAGATCTGCAATTGAGCGCCAATCACCATATGCCTGATAACTCTCAATCATTGCAAACTCTGGTGAGTGTGATGAATCGGCGCCTTCATTTCTAAAGTTTCTATTGATTTCAAATACGCGTTCAATTCCACCAACGACGCATCGCTTCAAAAATAATTCGGGTGCAATGCGTAAGTAAAGATCCATGTCATAGGCATTGCTAAAAGATTTGAAGGGGCGTGCTGCTGCTCCACCATGCATAACTTGAAGCATTGGTGTCTCTACTTCAATAAAATCTTGATTATGAAAAGTTTCGCGTAATGAGCGCAGAACAGTTGGGCGAAGACGCGCATAAGCGCGAGCCTCTGGGCGAACAATGAGGTCGACATAGCGCATACGAACGCGAGTCTCTTCAGACATCGGCTTGTGCTCATTAGGTAATGGACGCAA
>CAIZPZ010000226.1:0-3874 GCA_903934975.1 uncultured Actinomycetes bacterium
ACAAGACCAAACCTTCTATGCCTTCAGGGGATAAAGCACCTGATAATGGAGGCAAAGAGATAAACCCTCAGGAACTAACGGGTCAGACGGTATTTGGGAATGAATCGTTTACCCTTGTAAGGATTCGGTAGACAATTAAACCTGGCGGAGGATGAGGGATTTATCCTCTCCATCCTGGGTAATTCCCCGTTTTTTAGGTAAACGGTTCATAAATCGACAGGGTAGTCCGCAAACTCGAACATGTAAACAGTTAATCCACTAAAGGGACGGTGAAATTATGACGTGGCCACAGGCTTTGCCGGATGCAAAGTGCTCCACCGCTTGAGCACTAAGTTCTAATGTAAATTTTTTATCTATCACAGGATTAATTCGCTTCCTTGCTAGATCTTCAAGCAGCATGGACAGCTCATCCCTATTTTCAGATGCGAGAAAGTTCTTCATAGATTCTTTAACAAATAAAGACAGCGCACGTGTTGCCATTAGACGGCGAAGACCACTAGAGCCGTTATTTGCGGCATTGCCAACAATTACTAATCTGCCACCTGATTTCAACAACCTACGCAATTGTTTTATCGACAGGAAACTCGAAGCATCGATGATGCAATCATAGACGCCCGTTATTGATTCTGATTCATAATCAATAACCTGATCAGCTCCCAAAGATTCAACGTAGCTCTTCTTAGATCCCCGACATACACCGCTCACTTCTGCTCCAAGTCCTTTGGCTACCTGTACTGCAAATGAGCCAACGCAGCCGGAAGCACCGATGATTAAAACTTTTTGTCCAGCACTTACTTGGCCGTGTTTTCGCACCGCTTGAAGCGCCGTGATGGCTGATACTGGAATAGTTGATGCTTCATCAAAACCCACACCGTTAGGAAGCACGGCTACACGATTTGCGCGGGCAACCACTAAATCTGCAAATGCACCCGATGCAGTTCCACAGACTCGATCTCCGACTTTTAGATCCTTTACCTCACTGCCAATCTCAATCACTGTTCCAGCGAATGAATTACCTGGACGCCTCCGTGGTTTACGAAGCCCTGCACCCAATCTAACAAGGGAGATGTCTGCTGTTGTTAGATGTAGGACGGCGGCGTAGACGCTGGCTGCCTCCACCTTTACTAAAATTTGCTCTGTATCAATCTTGGGCGTTGGTATTTCTGATAAAGCAAAGGAGTCCAATCCGTACTCGCTTTGAGTTATTGCTCGCATTCATAACCCCTTTCACTGTTTTTGGGAATTCCCTATGTTCTGGCGGAGGATGAGGGATTTGAACCCTCGATAGGTTTCCCTATACACGCTTTCCAAGCGTGCGCACTCGGCCGCTATGCGAATCCTCCAGCGCTAGAACGGTGCGCGAACTAGCGTGGGCAACTCTATCGGTGCGCTAACTATGATTAGACCAGATCCCTCGTGCGGCATCACCGCACTGAACTCCCCCAGGGCAGGAATGCAGCAAGGGTAGGTGCGCTCTGATGGGTGCGCGGGGGATCCCTTAATATCCTTGAAGTTAGTTTCTGAAGATTGCTACGAAAGAGAAAGAGGAGAGCTGATGTCACTAGCGTTATATCGCAAGTATCGCCCCTCTATTTTTGCAGATGTTATTGGTCAAGAACATGTAACAACTCCGCTTTCAAATGCACTGAGTTCAGGAAGTACGCATCACGCATATTTATTTAGTGGCCCACGTGGTTGCGGAAAAACTTCGAGTGCACGAATCATGGCGCGCTCGCTCAATTGCGAAAAGGGTCCAACACCAAATCCATGCGGTGATTGTCAGAGCTGTAAAGATTTAGTTGCGAACGGTCCAGGTTCACTCGATGTTATTGAACTAGATGCTGCAACGCATGGTTTAGTAGATGATGCTCGCGACCTTCGCGATAAAGCATTCTTTGCACCAGTACAAAGCAAGTACAAGATTTACATTATTGATGAGGCTCATCAACTTGGGCCGGGTGCTGCAAATGCACTACTCAAAGTAGTTGAAGAGCCACCTCCCCACGTTATTTTTATTTTTGCAACAACAGAGCCTGAAAAACTTATTTCAACAATTCGCTCACGTACACACCATTACCCATTCCGCTTAGTTCCACCTGGAATTCTTACAACTCACTTAGAGAAGATTTGTGCATCTGAAGGTGCGGTAGTTGCTAAAGGCGTACTGCCATTAGTTGTGCGTGCTAGTGGTGGTTCTGTCCGCGATGCACTCTCCATTCTTGGGCAACTACTTGCAGGTGCAGGCCCTGACGGTGTCAGTTATGAAATTGCACTACAACTCTTGGGATTCACCGACGGCGCGCTACTCGATGATGCAATAGATGCAATTGCAGCCCGAGATGGAGCAACTCTTTTCAAGACCGTTGATCGAGTTATCGAATCCGGACATGACCCACGCCGATTCACAAGTGATTTGCTAGAGCGCCTTCGCGATCTGATGATTGTTGACGCACTCGCTGAAACAAATGCAAATTCAATTTTGCGCGATCTTCCCGATGATCAGTTAGAGCGCATGCGCAATCAATCACAACATATTGGCAGTGCAAATCTTTCACGTGCGGCAGATATTGCAGCAGAAGGTCTTACGCAAATGCGCGGTGCAACTGCGCCACGACTCATCTTGGAACTCATCTGTGGGCGCATATTGCTACCTGGTGGCGATACAAGCGAGAGCGGATTACTTTCACGAATCGAACGTTTAGAGCGCGCAGAAAACCTTGCACCAATGAGCAACACCCAAACTTCAGTGAAGCAATCTCCAACGCCGAACGTCGGCGACTTTAAAGAAGCTTTACCTAAGTCGCCAAGTAAGGCGGAGGAGGTTGCTCCTAAAAAAGTAGTGGCAGAGGAAGTCAAGAAGGCACCAGTAAAAGCGAGTGCTGGAATGGATATTGCAGGCCTTCGCCGCGTATGGCCAGATGTAATTGAAGATGTAAAGAAGCGCCGCCGCCTTACATGGTCACTGCTGAGCGCTAGCGCACAAGTATTAGGACTCGATGATTCTGCAATCACAATCGGAATCGTCAATGCAGGCGCGCGCGATTCATTTATTCGCTCAGAGTCTGATGTTATTTTGCGCCAAGCATTCGTCGATGTTGTAGGTATAGATCGCAAAATCGAAGTTGTAGTCGATGCGTCGATTAATCCAAATACACCACAAGCACGCGAAACACGCGTTGATGAATCACCGAGTGATGCAGAACAACTCAGCGGGCACGCCTTACTAGCCAAGGAACTTGGCGCACAAATAATTACAGAAGGTAAGTAACGTGAGCGGTATGTATGAAGGTGCTATTCAAGATCTAATTGACTCACTTGGCCGCTTGCCAGGTATAGGACCAAAGAGTGCGCAGCGAATCGCTTTTCATATTTTGCAAACGGATGGCGACGTAGCTGCAGCTCTTGTCGATGCAATTCGCACAGTAAAAGAGCGCGTGAAGTTTTGTACGCAATGCGGAAATGTTTCTGAAGAAACTGAATGTCGAATCTGTCGCGATCCCCGCCGCGATACAACACAGATTTGTGTTGTTGAAGAGAGTAAAGATGTCATTGCAATTGAGCGCACTCGCGAATTTCGCGGGAAGTATCACGTACTTGGTGGCGCAATTAGTCCCATCGATGGAATCGGCCCAGAACAACTTCGTATTCGTGAATTGATGGCACGTCTTGCTGACTCCACAATTACAGAAGTTATTTTGGCGACGGATCCCAATCTTGAGGGAGAGGCAACGGCTACCTATTTAGCTCGATTGATAAAGCCACTTGAGATAAAGGTTTCTCGTTTAGCCAGCGGCCTGCCTGTAGGCGGAGATCTTGAATATGCCGATGAAGTCACGCTTGGCCGTGCATTTGAAGGTCGCCGTAACGTAGAAGG
>CAIZPZ010000227.1:0-3464 GCA_903934975.1 uncultured Actinomycetes bacterium
GCCAGCCATCGTGACCCACAAAACTAGGAGTGGAACCCATTGCATCCATGTAAAGCGAAGTCCTGTCACTAAACCAAGTGCGGCCAGTGCTTCAACGACGCCAATGAGGCGCGCCATCCAATCTTTGACATTGACTTCGCGTGTGCCAGAGAGCCCTTTTTCATTTCCGCTCGCCTTAGATAATCCAGAGATAACGAAAATAAGAGCAAGAAAAGCAACAATCACATTATGCGTAGTGTTCATAGTGGTCGAGGATACTAGATAACTAATTCGCGCACGATTCGATCAGCGATAAGGCGTCCCTGTGGGCTCAATTGCAGATGTTTATCAACCATGCTGATGTGGCCACTTTCGCGATAACTTTCAATTCGCTCTAACTGCGTTGGTGTCAGGGATGAGATATCAATTCCTTCTCGCATGCGAATTGCAAGCATTATTGATTCATCTCTCATCTGCTCTTCCGTCAAAATTTCACTATCTAATATCGGGCTCTCTCCACCAAATAATTTTGCTTTATACGTTGTTGGATGTTTGAGATTCCAGAATCTTTTTCCATCAATATGTGAATGAGCACCAGGTCCAAGGCCCCACCAATTCTTATTCTCCCAATATGCAATGTTGTGGCGACATTCATGGCCTGGCTTTGACCAATTACTGAGTTCATACCATTGCAGGCCTGCTTGATTACACATTTGATTGACAAGTAAATACATATCAGCCATCAAGTCATCGTTGGGCATGGAAATATCTCCACGTTTGATCTGTGCTGCAAGTTTTGTTCCGCTTTCAACGATGAGCGCGTAAGCACTTATGTGATCAACACCCAGTGAAAGTGCTGACTCAATACTTGTTCGCCAATCCTCTAGCGACTCCCCTGGTGTTCCATAAATGAGATCAACACTCACACTTGAAAATCCTGCTTCGCGCGCCATCTCAACAGCCTTTGCGACATTAGCTGGATTATGAGTTCTATCCAAAGTTGCAAGCACGTGAGGGACCGCCGATTGCATTCCAAATGAGATTCGATTGAACCCTGCATCTAGATACTGGCGCATCTTCTCTGGCGTTACAGAATCTGGGTTTGCCTCTAATGTAATTTCGCAATCATCTGTGAGCCCGTTGCGAGTGCGAATAGCAGTAATTACTCGCCCTAGGTCAGCTGCTGGTAAAAGGCTTGGAGTTCCGCCACCAAAGAATATTGTGGGAACCACATCAGTTGGAGCGCTATCGAGTTCCTTGAGAACAGCATCAATGTAATCGTTGCTCACTATTTCTAGAGTTGCACCATCTTGTAATTCATTAGGTGTGTAGGTATTGAAATCACAATATCCGCATCTCTTGATGCAATATGGAATATGAACGTAAAACGAAAGGCCTGACATAGCTACTGCTTACGTGCGGCTTTCACCTTTTCGATATCAGCATCAGTTGCAAGGGCCGCGACGAAGGCTTCTTGTGGAACTTCTACGCGTCCCACCATCTTCATGCGCTTCTTTCCCTCTTTCTGCTTTTCGAGCAGTTTGCGCTTACGAGAGATATCTCCACCATAACATTTTGCCAAAACATCTTTGCGAATAGCGCGAATACTTTCGCGAGCAATAATGCGAGAGCCAATCGCTGCCTGAATTGGAACTTCGAATTGTTGGCGAGGAATAAGTTCGCGCAATTTTCCAGTCATCATCACGCCGTAGGCATAAGCCTTATCACGGTGAACGATTGCGCTAAAAGCATCTACTGCTTCGCCCTGCAACAAAATATCTACTTTGACGAGATTTCCTTCTTCATCGCCCTTTTCTTCGTAATCAAGGGAGGCATAGCCCTTCGTGCGAGATTTGAGTTGATCAAAGAAATCGAAAACAATTTCGGCAAGTGGCAAGGTGTAGCGAATCTCAACACGATCTTCTGAGATGTAATCCATTCCAAGTAATACACCACGGCGCTCTTGGCAGAGTTCCATAATTGTTCCAATGAACTCTGATGGAGCCAGAATCGTAGATTTCACAATTGGTTCTTGGACGCTTGCGACTTTGCCATCAGGAAATTCTGAAGGATTCGTAACACGAATTTCGCGACCATCATCCATCGTTACGTTGTAAACAACGTTGGGGGCTGTTGAAATTAGATTCAGATTAGATTCACGCTCTAGACGCTCGCGCACAATTTCCATGTGAAGCAGACCTAAGAAGCCGCAACGGAAACCAAAACCGAGGGCAGCAGATGATTCTGGTTCGTAAACAAGTGCTGCGTCATTGAGTTGTAACTTATCGAGTGCTTCGCGAAGTACTGGAAAATCAGCGCCATCGAGTGGAAAGAGGCCTGAGAAAACCATTGGCTTAGGATCTTTATATCCAGAGAGTGCCTGCTTTGTTGGATTGTTATATGTAGTAACAGTGTCACCTACACGAGACTGGCGAACATCTTTTACGCCAGTAATCAAATAACCTACTTCACCAACTCCGAGTCCTTTACTTGCAACTGGCTCAGGAGAAATAACACCAACTTCAAGTGCTTCATGGCGAACACCAGTTGAAAACATTTGAATTTGTTCACGTGGTGAAAGATGACCATCAATGACGCGAACGTAAGTAACAACGCCGCGATATGAGTCGTAGACAGAGTCAAAAATCAATGCGCGCGCTGGTGCATTTGCATCACCCTTAGGGGCAGGAATTTGAGCAACAATTTGGTCGAGAAGATCTGCAACACCATCTCCGGTTTTACCTGAAACACGTAAACAATCTTCGGGTTCGCAGCCAATGAGTTTGGCAAGTTCGGCAGCAAACTTTTCAGGTTGAGCGTTAGGTAGATCAATCTTGTTGAGTACGGGAATAATGGTCAGGTTGTTCTCCATCGCAAGATAAAGATTTGCAAGTGTTTGAGCTTCAATGCCTTGCGCACAGTCAACGAGTAATACTGCGCCTTCACACGCTGCGAGCGAGCGCGATACTTCATAAGTGAAGTCAACGTGACCAGGTGTATCGATCATGTTCAAGATGTATTCCTTGCCATCAAGGCCGCTTCGCCATGGCAGACGTACTGCTTGTGACTTAATGGTGATTCCGCGTTCGCGTTCAATATCCATACGATCTAAATATTGTGCGCGCATATTGCGTGGATCAACTACCTCAGTGATTCCCAGCATGCGATCGGCAAGAGTTGATTTGCCGTGATCGATATGGGCAATGATGCAGAAATTACGAATCTGCTCTGGATTAGTTGCTGCGGGTTGGGGCGCCTTAGCAAGTGAAATTGCAGGCATGAACCTAGCCTCGCTTTAGTGTGTAAAAGGAATTAACGTGCGCCGGCTTTGGCAGCAGCCTTAGCCATTGATGACTTATTATTTGCTGCTGCATTCTTGTGAAGAACACCCTTTGCAACTGCAACAACGAGAGCCTGTGATGCACTGCGTAGTTCAGTTGTAATTGCGCTTGCATCCCCTGCAGTTACTGTGTCGCGAAATTTAC
>CAIZPZ010000228.1:0-2121 GCA_903934975.1 uncultured Actinomycetes bacterium
CATTTTCAATGGGTCTTCCACTCATCGATGGTCACGGAAACTTTGGTTCACTCGATGCAGGTCCTGCCGCCATGCGTTACACAGAAGCACGACTTGCAACTGCTGCGATGGCAATGGTTGCCGAAGCAGATGAAGACACTGTCGATTTTGGACCAAACTATGACGGCCAGATTTTAGAACCACTGGTATTGCCTGCCGCTTATCCAAATCTTCTTGTCAATGGTGGTTCGGGAATCGCAGTTGGTATGGCAACAAATATGGCACCTCATAATTTAGGTGAAGTAATTGCTGCCACTAAGCATCTAATTGATAACCCCAAAGCCACTATCAATCAATTGATGAAATTTGTGCCAGGTCCAGATTTTCCGACTGGTGGCGAACTAGTTGGCCTCGAAGGCGTGCGCGAAGCCTATGCAACAGGTAAAGGTTCTTTCAAAGTTCGCGCAACGGTTGAAATCAATAAAGTAACGTCTCGCAAAATGGGAATTGTTATCAAGGAGCTTCCATTTACTATCGGCCCAGAAAAGGTTGTCGAACGCATTGCTGATCTTGTAAAAGCCAAGAAGATCCAAGGAATTAGCGACATCATTGATCTCTCCGATGGTCAGACTGGCACAAATGTTGTGATTGAACTCAAGAATGGCTTTGAACCAGAGAATGTTCTCGAACAACTCTTCAAACTCACTCCGATGGAAGATGCTTTCTCAATCAATGCTGTGGCCCTTGTAAAAGGAAAGCCACAGACACTTGGACTAAAAGAACTTCTTCAAGTCTTTATCGAGCACCGTATCGAAGTAGTTCGTCGTCGATCCGAGTTCCGTAAAGCAAAGGCTCAAGCACGACTAACTCTTGTTGATGGATTACTCAAAGCAATTATTGATATCGACAAGGTCATCAAAATTATTCGCAGCAGCGATGATGCATCAACTGCAAAAGAATCACTCATCAAGGGCTTCAAACTCAACGATGAGCAAGCGACCTACATCTTGGATATGCCTCTTCGTCGATTGACAAAGATGAGCAAACTCGAACTCGAAAGTGAGCAGAAGGAGCTTGCGAAAACAATTGCAGCCCTTGTAGCTCTTCTCAAAAGTGAAGAGAACATCAAGGCGCAGGTCTCTGATGAACTCACAGCAGTCGGCAAATCTTTTGCAATCCCTCGTCGTACGCGAATCGGCAAAGCCTAATTTCGTATAACTTCTAGGCTGTGGGAGACTTCGTCAAATGATCTCCACACAGGCTCTTGAATTGCGTGCTGGGGCAAGACTCTTAGTATCTGGCGTCACTGTTCGCATCAATCATGGTGACCGCATTGGATTCGTTGGTCGAAATGGCGCTGGCAAAAGTACTCTTGCAAAAGTTCTCGCAGGTGAAACTATGCCGGCCGGTGGCGCAGTTAATCGCACAGGAAAAATTGGTTATCTCCCCCAAGATCCTCGCACTGGTGAAGATCAGGGAAGTGTTATCGAACGCATCCTTTCAGCACGTGATTTAGATCAGATTGCACATCGCATGCGCATGGTTGAAGAAGAGATGTCAACAACTGAAGGTGAAGCGCTTGAAAAAGCAATGGAACGCTATGGTCGAGTAGAGGCCGAATTTAGCGCTGCAGGTGGATATGCAGCTACAGCTGAAGCAGAAGCGATTGCGACCTCTCTTGGTGTCACTGAAGCCGTCTTTGCTCATGAATTGAGCACACTCTCCGGTGGCCAGCGCCGACGAATTGAACTTGCACGCATTCTTTTCTCTGGAGCAGAAACACTTCTGCTCGATGAACCAACTAACCACTTAGATGCTGACTCCATTGTTTGGCTGCGCGAATATTTGAGTAAATACTCTGGTGGTTTAGTCATTATCAGCCACGATGTGAACTTGATCGAAACTGTTGTAAATAAGGTTTTTTACATCGATGGAAATCGAAATGTGATTGATGTATACAACATGGGTTGGAAGCAATACCTACTACAGCGTGAACAAGATGAACATCGTCGTAAACGTGAACGCGCGAACGCCGAGAAGAAGGCAGAAATCCTGCAGAAGCAGGGCGAGAAGATGCGCGCTAAAGCAAGTAAGGCAGTTGCTGCTCAAGGCATGCTTCGCCGCGCAGAGAAATTACGCAGC
>CAIZPZ010000229.1:0-6617 GCA_903934975.1 uncultured Actinomycetes bacterium
AGCAAGAAAATTTCTTCCTAAAACTCTTTTGGTATTTTCTCGCGTAAACGCTTCTTCTTATCTGCAAGAAATTCAAAGAGTTTTTCTACCGTATCAACTTCAAAACTTCCTAGTCTTTCAAAGAGTCCATGCAATACCGCAACGGTGGAATGGGCATCATCGAGTGCGCGGTGAGTTGGTTGTACAGGGGTATCAAAGAATTGTGCAAGTGTCGAAAGTTTGCAGTCATAGACCTCATCTCGAGTCAGTAAATGGCGTGCAAGTTTTACAGTGTCTAACACTTGATATGTCGGCCACGGATATTCATGGACCGCTGAGGCGGCTTTGAGAAAACCTAAATCGAATGGCGCGTTATGCGCGACAAGAACGCACTCTTCTTCATGGCCCAAAAATTCAAAGAGCGTAGGTAGGACAACTTCGATAGTGGGCGCATCAAGAACCATCTCATCAGTAATTCCGGTGAGTGCGCTTATGTATGCAGGGATCGGTTCTTGAGGATTTATGAATGTTTCTAAGACCCCGATTACTTCACCGCCGCGTACCTTTACTGCTCCGATCTCGGTGATTCCAGCCCCTATTTTTGGGGAGGCTCCAGTTGTTTCAAGATCAAGAACTACAAAAGTCGTTTGATGCAGATAACGGCTCATATCGTCATCAGAATTTTGCGCAGTATTCATATTCTCTGATGATAGGTGATTGAACAGACATTGGTAGAAGGCGTACCTTTATCTCATGAGTACACACGGAGCACCTGCTGGATTACTTCAATCTTTCGCCGCGCAAGGAAATGGAGCAAACGAAAAGATTGGAATTATTCTTGTTCACGGCTTCACGGGTTCTCCAGCATCAATGCGGCCTTGGGCAGAATTTCTCAATGGCCGCGGGTACACAGTGCGAGTTCCTTTGTTACCAGGTCATGGAACGAAGCCAGAAGATTTGAATAAAGTGAAATGGCAAGAATGGCCGGAATGCGTTGAAGAAGTACTAGATGAATTATCTCAAAAATGCGATGTAATTTTCATGTGCGGCTTGTCGATGGGTGGCGGTACCACCTTGCATGTAACGCAGAAACATCAATCAAAATTGCGCGGAATTATCCTTGTCAATCCCATGATTCACCTTCCCTTTGTTCCGGTTCCAGTGGCATGGTGGGTATCGCGTATTGTAAAAATGCGCAAAGCAGTAGCTGGTGATATCAAACGCCCTGGAATTTCAGAATGGGGATATGACGCAACTCCACTTGTGGGTATTCATGAACTTCTCAAAATGCTAAAAATTACACGCGAAAAATTGGGGGAGATTACTCTGCCCGTCCAACTCTTTCATAGCGTGGATGATCACACCTTGCCGGTTTCAAATACAGAAATTGTTATGAAGGGAATTTCATCTACAAATAAGAATCGCATCGAACTCACAAATAGTTATCACGTTGCAACGCTTGATTACGATGCCGATCTAATTTTTCAAAATTCGTTAACCTTTATTGAAGGGCTCACTAAGTAATCGAGTACTTCTCGAGCGCTCCAACCGTGAGGATGAATTGTAAGAAGTTCTCTCTGACCCTCTTGATCCGAACCCATTGTTATAAGAGGTAGTTCTTCGTAGCCATCTATTCGATGTTGAGCCATCCCAACATTAGCCATTAGGGCATTACATAGACACTTCTTTTGGAAAGTTCCACCTGGCTGGCCTTCTTTGAATAGATATGTTCTCTCTGGTTCACCAGAGCAGCGATATGCGATTCGACCATCACTTTTTTCCACAACAGTTCTCAAATAGCCGAGATCGCAGAGTCTGCGTCTATCGTCAAATAGTTCATGATCAGAAATTGTGTCGGTAAGTTCAATGTATTTGAAGGGAAAAGAGGTAGGTGAACCAAGTGGATCAGTGATCACCTTGAGCTCATTCTTTTCAATTTTTTCAAGGATCTCTGTGCGATACGAGTTCAAGAGACCTGATTCTTTAGCTAAAGCAAATAATGAACCGACTTGAACTCCTTGAGCGCCAAGGTCAATCGCTTCACGGACTTTATCTGGAGTCGAATAGCCACCCGCTAGCCAAAATGGAAGACCGATTGCCTTTACTTTCTGAAGATCTGCATTATCTCTTTCGCTAAAGAGTGATTGTCCATTCTCGCCAATTGGATTTTTTCCGCGAGGGGGAGCGTTATGACCTCCAGCACTGGGTCCTTCGATAACGAATCCATCGGGGCGAGTTTCAACATCCTTGTTGAGATATCCAGCGAGAATATGAGAGGAAACAATTGCTAGGAAAACTGGCTTACGCAGTCCTAAAGATTTGTCACCATTGATGATTTTTGGATCGAATCGCAAACGATATTTCTGTGTTGCATTTTCGACAGCTATTGGTAATTCGGTTTTGCGGTGTTGCACTAAATCACGAATGACTCGGGGGATTTCACTTGGAATTCCAGCACCCATAAGGATGTAATCGACGTTAGCCAGTAACGCACCGTAGATTGAGGCGGCTGTTGCTAACTGAATTTTTTCAAGAAAATTGATCCCGATAAGTCCATCGTGCCCTTCTTTTGCAAGAGCAACTTCAACAAATGTTGAGATAACTAGAAGTTGAGCTGCAAAGTCCGATGGCTGCAAACTCAATTTTGGAACGGGTGCATATGGTGCCGTGCGCTCTTTTCCACCTTCTAGGTAAAAACGCCTAAGTACTTCTTGCGATAAATCCTGATCAGGAAACTGTGAGAGCGCAAAGCGAACCATGCCATCCAGATCGCCATCTTGTAATCGTCGAGAGATGACTGCATCTATAGAGGTACCGGAAACCACACCAAGTTGGCCAGCCATAGATACTTCGCGTGCCATTTTCCATGAAGAAATCGCAATGCCCATTCCACCTTGAATGATGAGTGGATGTTTTGTACTTTCCATAGTGGCAATTCTAAGAAGGGTACGTGTGAGTACTTTTTGATAATCAGGTGGTACCACTCATAGGGCCGTACTCAATGATTCAATTTCACTATCTATTCGATGTGATGGCCAAGGGGAAACCAATCAATTGTGGGACTTGACCACGTCGAAAATCTAGACCCTGTGAAATCCACGTATGCGTGGAATACCATGTGATTGCGATGATCGGTTTTTACTAAATGATTACTACAAAAAGTGCGTGCAACCCGAAGTCAAGTAATGCTCCAACGTAGGCTAGATGACCAAGAAAGAAGGAATTCAAATGTTCGCGGGTAGAAAAATGGTTTATGCGATTGGTGTAGTTATCGCTGCCCTCTTCTCGACTACATCAGCAACGGCTCACACAATGATTACAGTTCCCGAACTTGATGCATCCAAATCAAACATAGTTTTCCAAATACTTGAGCACGGCATGGAACATAGCTCAATCATTAGATCAATGACGAGTGATGGAAAGCAGCGAATCTGTAAAGCGCTGAGTGATTCTCGTTGTTCAAGTCTTGATGAGTTCAAAGTTCAAATAATGCTTCCCCCCTGTTCTGCGAAATCCACGAGTTCCGATTTCTGCATTCGTGGAGTACAAATGACAGGCCGTGATGGAAAGATGGTGCCAGCCACTTTTCTTCGCGAAGTTCCCACACCAAGGATTGCCGCTAACGCAACGGCAAAGATTGGGGTTGGTGGAGGAATTTCACTATGGAAGATACCTCCCGGCAAATCTAAGGATCCTGCATCTGAGGTTGCGACTGAAGTTTCCCTCACGTATTTAGTCACAAAGAATATGGAAACGAATAAACTCAATCCGGCCAAATTGGTAGATTTTAGAATCGCGGTTCACCCCGTGCAATATAAATCCGGCAAATTTGAACCACTTGATTTCGTGGTGAGCAATGAAGGATCAGATGCCTTAGGCGTCAACCCGGCTTCAGGAGAACTAGACGATAGTAGCGAGTGCGATTGGACCGAAAAGGGATTGTGTGTCCTTCAGCGTCACTTCAATGAAGAGACCAATGTTTCAATATCGATGCAGATGGATAACAAATTGCAAGGTTGGCTTTCCTCACAAATTCTAGATTTGAAAATTCAAGAAAAGAAAATTTCGGCATCCACTAATCTCTTAGTTATCGGTGGAAGAGCATCAGTCTCCTCACCCGTTTATGCAATTGACAACATTACAGATATCAGCAAAGTCAGAGAATTGAAGGCAGCATATAAACGCTGTGGCGATGAGGTAGTGGTATGTCCTCAATCATATGAACAGTATGAAAACATAATCTGGGAGGGAATTCTCAGTGATAACCCCAAAGATGCGGAATTCAACTTCGGTTTGGCAGATGTCATCTCAAACAGTCTCACAGATATAGAAGGTGTCGATAGCCAATGGAAAGTTTCCTCTATGCCCGAGTCAGCTTGGCGCAAAGGCGCAACGTGGTCGCCATGCATTTCAAATCAAAAATCCCTAACCGGGATTGTTTCAACTAATGCAAGTCTGTATCAAATGAACCCACCGCAGATTGTTGGCCAAAAATTGATTACAAGAGTTTCCGGTGCGCATCACAATGCAAAAATAGAGATGAATCGAGTTGATTATCAGGTTGCAATGCGCGCAGATGCCCTTCGTTGCCTGTTGAAAATGAAAGTCAATCCCGGTGGTGTCAAGGCCAGCGCATTCTCAAGTGCCGGCGAAACGTTGGATTATCCATCTACCAATATCGTCGAACAAAATGGTTGGGTGAATTTTGCTGCGAAGAAATTCAGTTATTCAACGCCAAATATTGAGTTTGCATTCACAACCTCGGTTGCCAAAGTTGTATCTACGACTATCTCTTGTTCAAATGGTAAGAAGGTTGTGAAGGTCAAAGGGGTAACGCCAAAGTGCCCAAAGGGGTATTCAAAGAAGTAGCGTGTTCACTCGACAATGTGACAAAGTCTGTGAATAGTAGCCTCACGGTATTGCTGGCGGAGAGGCCATTGAAATGAAGAAACTTATATCTGTCGCTTTTGCTATTGCGGCACTAGTTCTTCCGATTGCCACTCCTGCGCAAGCCGCATGGCAGATGAATCAAGCAGCAGCTGGCATGTCTAGCTTTGTATTTCGGGATATCGAATCTGGCCAATTGAATTATTCACAAATATGGGGCCGTGACGATGTCAGCGGGAAGCAACTTTATTGTTCTGCTGTCGATGACCCTCGTTGCAAATCTCTACGAGCGTTGATGCTGAATTTTATAGTTCCACCATGTACGGTCAGTTCAAAGCCCAGTGATATGTGTATCAAGGATTTCGATTTAGGCGATTCATCTGGAAATCTAAAAAAAGCGATATTTGATCACGAAATAGATATGCCAAAAATCGTAGCGAACGAAAAAGCTAAAACTCCACAAGGTGGCGCTATAAGTGTATGGAAAGACGATGCCGGAAACTTATACGGGGTACAAATTTCCATCCGATACAACATTGATTACAGCCAAGGAACATTTGAACCAGGAGTTGCATATGTATTCTCCTTCAATGCATCAGTTATTCCAGTCAAGTATGTATCAGGTAACTATGTACCTTTCCGTGTTCGCACTCTGCCCGATGGAAATGACTTCTTTGAATCCTTCTCGACAGATGGAAGCCCTATTGAGCGGGGATTTGATTGTGCCTGGATTGAACTAGGTAAATGCGCAATGCGCACCGAGTTCACTAAGAACCAAAAAATTGGCTTGACGATGCAGATGGATAATCGCATTACTGGTTGGCTCTTTGGACGCGTCGGAGATGCATCCGTTTCTGTTGAACCCCTGACCTCGGAAATCAATTCAATTCGTATCGAGGGTAATTCCATCCAAGTCCCAATTAGTTATGCAGAACTAAAGACTTCTGAAATTGCGGCAGATAAAGCTCTGAGCGCCGCCTTTATAAATTGCGGAGGTCGTGATTGTCCCGTCGAGCGACCTCAAGGCGACCGTTTGAATTGGCAGTATCTCTACACGCAAAATCCAGATGATCCCAACTTCAATGTTGGTTATGTAGATGCTCTAGCAAAATACTTGAAAGCGGCACCTGTTGAGAATTCGAGATGGGATATTACGGGTATGACGCCAGGCAATTGGCGCGTTGCTCGTTGGCCAGCATGCTTTGATGCCAAAAATGGTTTGATTGGAATCATTTCAACTAATGCAAGTATTTATGATCCAAGTCCGCCGGAACTCGTTGATGGATTTATGACATATAAAGTTGCTGGGCCGCACAATGGTTTTGATAATGCTGAATTCAAAGGGTCGTACGAACTCAATATGAAGTCCGATACGGCACGCTGTCTTTACGGATTTTCTAAAGCTCCAGTGAGCGCAACGATTTCGATCACCTCTGGAGATGGCTCAGTACAAAATGTCGCAACAACGTTGCTCAGTGAAAAGAATGGCTGGATGAAATTATCGGCTAAGAACTTCACTTTCTCGGTGCCAACTATTCGAATCAAGTTGACTCAAGAAGCGGTAAAGGCTCCAGTCCAATCAGCTGCTGAAAAACCAGCAACTGAAGCGAGTGGATCCGCAAAACCGATTGCACCCAAGAGCATCTCAATAAAGTGTAAAAAAGGATCGACCACGAAAAAAGTTGTTGGTTCTAAACCAGTGTGTCCAAAAGGGTATAAGAAAGTTTAGTTAGGAACTCGAAGTAGTGGCG
>CAIZPZ010000230.1:0-5971 GCA_903934975.1 uncultured Actinomycetes bacterium
GAAATGCTCACATAGGTGAATTTGGCTCACAAGAAGCAATTGCGCAGACCAAATCTGAGCTCATTCAATCTCTATCATCGAGTGGGATAGCAATTCTGGGAAGTTACGACAAATTTACGATTGCTATGAAGAGTTTGCATACGGGCAAGATCGTCACATTTGGTGAGAATCAAAGCGATGATGTGAGAGCTGCAGATATTGAAATTCGAGAAGGGCGTGCACATTTCGACCTAGTGACACCACAAGGAAGAGATGCTGTTGGCTTGCGACTCATTGGTGCCCACCATGTATCTAACGCACTCGCCGCTGCAGCCGTTGCAACTGCTCTTGGAATCTCAATTGAGGTTATTGCAGGTGCATTATCGACTGCAGAGATTGCAAGTAAATGGCGAATGGAATTGCACGAACTCGATGGACTCATGCTTATCAATGATTCATACAACGCTAATCCAGAATCTATGGAAGCGGCGGTTCGCACTCTTCTCCTTTTTGCACAAGAACGCGGGGGAGAATCGTGGGCATTTATAGGAAAAATGCATGAACTCGGCGAGTCATCAGCAACTCATCATCGAGATATTGGCACCCTTGCACAAGAGATCGGCATCGATCACTGTGTTGCAGTTGCAACGCCAGAGTATGCGCCAGTGGGTGGAGGAGATGATTCGATGACCTTCCATAATTTGGCCACAATTGAAGAGGCGATCCAATTCTCATCACATATCAATAAAGGTGATGTTGTTCTTGTGAAGGCCTCAAGAGCAGAACACTTTGAATTGCTCGCAAGTGGAATTGAGAAAGCATGGAAAGATCGAATAGGTGAAAACGAATGAGACAGATTCTCATCAGCGGAGCTTTATCACTTCTTTTTGCTCTACTTGGTACCCCGATGCTCATTCGTATCTTGGCAAAACGAGGTTATGGACAAATAATTAGAGATGATGGACCTAGCAGTCATCACACCAAGCGCGGCACCCCAACTATGGGTGGAATTATTATCATTTTCGCAGCGCTCTTTGGTTATTTAGGCTCACACCTTATAACGCAAAACAGCATTACAACTTCAGCTGTTCTTGTCTTTGGTTTAGTTATCTCACTAGGTTTTGTCGGCTTCCTAGATGATTGGCTAAAAGTTTCGCGGCAAAAATCACTTGGCTTGACGGGTAAGCAAAAATTATTTGGTCAAGCACTTTTTGCTTCGATATTCGGTTACTTAGGAATTAGATTCGCTGATGTTGATGGATTTACTCCAATATCGCTCTACCTTTCTGGAGTTCGTGATACATCCATCAAACTTGGTGCAGTTGTAGTTATTTTGTGGGTAGTGCTTATGGTTTTGGCAACAAGTAATGGTGTAAATCTGACTGATGGCTTAGATGGACTTGCTACGGGCGCATCAGTAATGACTTTTCTTGCATTCTTACTTATTGGTGTGTGGGAGTTTGGTCAGAGTTGTGCGATCACCGCTACTCCTGGTTGTTACGAAGTACGAGATCCACTTGATATGGCAGTCTTCGCAGCAAGTTTTGCAGCCTCATGCACAGGTTTTCTTTGGTGGAATGCATCTCCAGCTCGCATCTTCATGGGTGATACAGGATCACTTGCACTCGGAGGCGCGTTAGCAGGACTTGCTACAACGCTTCGAGTGGAACTATTACTAATACCACTCGGCGGCCTTTTCGTCATCATTACTTTTTCTGTAATTATTCAAACGCTATATTTCAAAATAAGTGGCGGCAAGAGAGTTTTCAAAATGGCACCTCTGCAACATCACTTTGAGTTACTTGGATGGGGCGAAGTTACGATCGTGCTTCGTTTCTGGATTATTGCCGGGCTTTGTGTTGCTGTTGGATTAGGACTTTTTTATGCGCAATGGGTGGCGAAGTAAGAGAGATGGCCACACCTTATTCAAATCAGAGAGTACTAATACTCGGTGCGGGTGTTACAGGAACCGCTGTTGCGACGGTGCTATCCAAACGTGGAGCCATTATTGGGATTGTGGATGAGAATAAGAATTCAATAAGTGATTTTCCAAGAGTTGAATTGGATTCAATCGATCTTGCGCAATGGGATTCAATCGTAGTTTCACCAGGATGGAATGAGTCGCATCCAATAATTCAAGCCGCTTTATCGGATGGAAAATCAATATTGAATGAGATTGATATTGCATGGGAGCTTCATCTTGAAATGGCCCCAACTCAAAAATGGGTTGCAATAACTGGAACAAATGGAAAGACAACGACAGTTGAAATGGCAGCGAGTATGTTGCGCTCTGGCGGCCTTCATGCAATTGCATGTGGCAATGTGGGCGAGACTGTGATTTCGGTCGTGGATCAAAATACTCCCTTTGATTATCTCGTTGTTGAACTCTCATCTTTTCAATTGCATTGGTCGAAGAAAGCACAGTTCGTTTCATGCGCCATACTCAATATTGCTGATGACCATACAGATTGGCATGGCTCTTTTGAGAAGTATGCACAAGCCAAAATTTCATTATTAGATCGATCATCGACCGCAATTCTCAATAGTGATGACGGGGTAGTTGTAGAAAAGAGCGCTCATTGGCAAGGACGAAAGATTTTTTACGGGTTGGACACCCCAAATCCAGGTGAACTCGGAGTAGTTGAAGATCTTTTAGTGGATCGTGCATTTGTTCTTGATCCCCAAGAAGCAGCGATGATTTGCGAGCTTGTCGATGTGAAACCAACTGTTCCGCACAATGTTTCGAATGCACTTGCTGCTGCAGGTATTGCTCGATCCCTTGGTGTTGCACATGAAGCAATACAAAAAGCTCTCCAGAGTTTTACACCTGGACGTCATCGCATTGAAGTGGTGTGCGAAAAAGATGGGGTTACCTGGATTGATGATTCAAAAGCAACGAATCCCCATGCTGCTGCAGCCTCTCTGTTATCACAGTTACACGTTGTTTGGATAGCAGGAGGACTAGCAAAGGGTGCAAAGATGGATGAACTTATTGCTCGTACGAAAGCGCGGATTCGTGCCGCAATAGTCATTGGTAGCGATGGAGAAATAATTGCCCATGAACTTCGCAAGCAAGCACCAGAGGTTCAAATCTTCACAATCGAGACACCAGGTGACTATCTCAAAGGCGCCGAATCGAATTCTCTTATGGAAGCAGTTGTGAAGAAGGCACTTGAAGTTGCCATCAAAGGCGACACAGTACTTTTAGCGCCTGCATGTGCATCTATGGATCAATTCATCTCTTATTCTGATCGTGGAGATCGCTTCGCAAAAGCAGTAAAGAAGGTTGTATTACATGAGAAATAATCAGATGAAGAAGTCCTCACTTACTGAGTTTCTTAGTAAGCCAGTAAATTTCTATTACATGCTTCTAGGTAGCACGCTCATTCTTACATTTATGGGTCTGATTATGGTTTTTTCAGCCTCATCGATTCATTCCTTGGGAACAAAGGGGAATTCCTATGGAATTGTTCTTCGTCAAGCACTCGCAATTTGCGTTGCACTTCCTCTGGGATTTTTTGCTTCTCGACTCTCGTTGAAGAGATGGCAGGCGCTTGCAAAAAGAGCCCTGATAATTTCGATTCTACTTCTTGCAATCGTCCAAGTGATTGGACGTAACGTGAACGGAAATCGAAATTGGATCAGTTTAGGAATCGTTGATGTTCAGCCAAGTGAATTTGCAAAATTCTTGATGATTCTGTGGGCTGGGTACATGCTCGCAAGCAGAGAGCGTGCAGGCATTGTTCAGACAAATGTTTTGATGTTGATTGCACCTGGCTTTGCATTAGCTATGGGCCTTATTTATCGAGGTAATGATTTAGGAACGGTCTCGGTCTTTGCCTTAATCCTGGCTGGACTCTTGTGGGTATCGGGTGTTCCTATGCGTCTATTCACTCTTGTAACAACAGTGGGATTTACAGGTATTGCTGCACTCATTGTGACATCGCCAAATAGAGCGCAGCGACTACTTGTTGTATTCAACCCTTTTGCAGAAGGCGACTATAAGAATGCGGGCTGGCAACCAGCTCACAGCCTTCTAGGACTTGCTAGCGGTGGATTATTTGGAGTTGGCCTTGGTGCAAGCAGGCAAAAGTGGGGAAACCTTGCTGAAGCACATACAGATTTTATTTTCTCTGTCATTGGTGAAGAGTTAGGACTCTTTGGAACTCTTGCAGTTCTTATCCTCTTTGCTGCTCTCATTTTCTCAATTTTCAAGATTTCAATGCGAACTCACGAGCCACTAGTGCGCTACGTCTGCGCCGGAATTGGTTGCTGGATAACTGTTCAAGTAATACTCAATTTAGGATCAGCTCTGAGTTTGTTACCGGTTGTCGGTGTGACGCTTCCATTCCTCTCATATGGTGGATCTGCGCTATTGGCGACATATTGCGCCATTGGATTTGTACTCGGTGCAGCACGTAGAGATCCTCTTACATACGATGAGGTGAAGAAATCGAAGTTCCCATGGCTCGCATAATTATCGCCGGGGGAGGGACAGCTGGTCATATCGAACCGGGTCTTGCTGTTGCTCGACTCTGGCGAGAGAAGAATCCCACTGATCACATTTCATTCTTAGGTACAAAAAGTGGATTAGAGAATTCATTAGTTCCAGCAGCAGGTTTCGAACTACTTTTGATTCCAAAAGTTGTTGCACCACGCAAACTATCTCCCGCTGCACTTCGCGCCCCATTTACATTTATTGGTGCACTTCTAGAGACTCATAAGCACATCAAGGGGGCCACAGTAGTTATTGGTTTTGGAGGCTACGTAAGCGCGCCAGCATATTGCGCAGCTAAATTATCGCGAATTCCAATTGTTATACATGAATCAAATGCTAAACCTGGAGTGGCCAATAGGTTAGGTGCATTTCTTGGCGCCTCAGTCGCAATTTCTAGAAGCGTAGAGAGTGGAAGATTTTCAGATGCACTCATTACAGGCTTGCCACTTCGCAGTGAAATAATTGCAGCATTCAAAGGTGCGCGCAGCGACTGGACAAAGGCGCGCCATCAAGCAAAAATTGAATTAGGCTGCGATCCAAGTAAAAAACTTATTCTCGTCATGGGTGGATCTCAAGGTTCAATTGCCCTCAACAAGGTAGTTGCGGATTCCCTTGATTTTTTACTGCGCGAGGGTTACAGCGTTATTCATTCACTTGGCCAAGGAAATCCTCTTCCAGATAAGCGCGATGGATATTTTCCCACACCATATGTGACTTCGATGAGTAGTGCATATTTAGCAGCAGATTTGATTATTGCTCGAAGCGGGGCAGTGACATGTAGCGAATTTCGCACCCTTGGTCGTTACGCTTTATTCGTGCCTCTACCAATTGGAAATGGCGAACAAAGTCTCAACGCTTTGGATTTAGTGGATGCAGGAAGAGCGCAGATTGTTCAACAAAGTGATTTCGATGCTCACTATTTACAAGTGAATATAAAGCGACTTCTTGAGACTTCTGAAAAGACTGATGCCCAAGGAGATTCAACAGAATTACTAGCAGCGGAAAAAATCGTGAGTTTAGTTGAGTATGTAAGTCAAGGAAAAAACTGATGCGCAGAAACCTCAACGATCTCATTGGTCACCGAATACATTTCATCGGTATTGGCGGGGCTGGGATGAGTGGCCTTGCCCGTATTGCACTTTCCTATGGCATTGAAGTCAGTGGTTCAGATGCCAAAGATTCCTCTGTAGTCGCAGCACTTCGAATCTTGGGCGCACATATTGATATCACCCATGAAGGCGACCATGTTGATGGTTCAAATTTCGTTGTTTTCTCTACGGCGATTTCGCAACACAACCCTGAATTAGTTCGCGCACGTGAACTTGCTTTACCTATTCTTACTCGTGCGCAATTACTTGCAATTCTTATGTCAGTTTCGAAAAGTATTGCAGTTGCTGGAACGCATGGAAAAACTACAACGTCCTCAATGCTTGCCGTCGCCCTTCAATCGTGTGGCCTCGATCCATCCTTTGCTATCGGGGGAACAATTACTGC
>CAIZPZ010000231.1:0-6533 GCA_903934975.1 uncultured Actinomycetes bacterium
AAGAACTCTTCTTGGGTACGCTCTTTGTTTTCCAAGAACTGAATATCATCAACAAGCAAGACATCTAAATCGCGATAACGACGCTGGAAAGCAGAGGCTTTATCGTCGCGAATAGAGTTAATAAAGTCATTAGTAAATTCTTCACTTGATACATAGCGAACTCGCACACTGCCATACAACTCTTTTGCATAGGCGCCAATAGCATGTAGTAAGTGAGTTTTTCCAAGACCCGATTCACCATAAATAAACAATGGGTTATATGCCTTTGCAGGTGCCTCGGCGACTGCAACAGCTGCGGCATGTGCAAAGCGATTAGATGCACCAATAACAAAAGTTTCAAAAATGTAACGAGGATTAAGTTGTGATTGTTCCCCGCCTTTGGTGATCGATGGGGCAGGATTGTCATCGCGCCCTGTTCCAGATTTTGGTGGCACAAACTCAATATCTACTTCTGGGATTGGAAGGCTAAGAGATTCCAAAGATTCATCAACGGTGACAGCAATATTTGCTTTCTCGCCAAGTTCGCGAGTGAGTACATCGCCAACTATTGCGCGGAGGCGACTCTCCAAAACATCTTTTGCAAAAGCATTAGGGGCAGCTACTAATAAATTAGTTACGCCATTGCCCTGAAGTAGGCCTAAAGGTTTTGTCAGTTGTAAAAAAGCTCTATGTTGCGGTGCATCTACTGCAACCTCTTCAATTACCCGGCTCCATAGTTGGGTCAATTCGACCTCTTTTACATCCATTTGGCGCCCCTTTGGTAATCCACAGTGTTATCCACAGACTGTGGTCTAAACCTCAGATTGAGCCCTGTAATAGGCCTTCCGAGCTCTCTCCCTGTGGATAGAAGGGAAAAGTAGGGCTTCTTGGCCAAAATAGCAACTGGTTATCCACAATTCTTGGCAGGGTCAAGAACGGTGGGGGCCAGTTTGCCAACCTTATCCCCAGACCTCTACCGTTACCTCCTTGCTCCACTTCCCCCGTATTTATGACCTGATTTTTGATCGCTATAAGGAGTCACCATGACAAAGCGCACCTTTCAACCTAATACACGTCGTCGCGCCAAAAAGCATGGCTTCCGCGCACGCATGGCAACACGCGCTGGCCGCGCAGTTCTAGCTGGCCGTCGCGCCAAAGGTCGCCTTCGCCTCTCTGCGTAATTGCTGAAAGCACAGAAGGAATAACTCGCGTGCTTCCAAAAAGCGCACGTCTCACAGACAGTAATGAATTTTCCCGCGCCACAAAAAGCGGCCTTCGTGTTTCAACCCAAAATTTTATTGGTTATCTATACCTCAACAATAATGAGAACCCAACGCGCGCCGGAATAATTGTCAGCAAAAATGTTGGGGGTTCAGTGGTTCGCCACCTAATCTCTCGCAAAGTTCGTCACATTCTTGCCGCAGAGTTAAATCACCTGCCTGCACACTCACTTCTTGTAGTCCGCGCACTCAACGGGGCTGCACAAGCAAAAAGCCAAGAAGAGATTTCATTGATTATCTCAAAGCTTGTAAAGAAATCTTTAGAAGCAGCGAAATAATGAAAAAAACCATTGTTGGAGTAATTCACTTTTACCAAAAATGGATCTCCCCAAGTTTTGCTCCTCGCTGCAAGTACTACCCATCATGTTCAAGTTACGCAGCAACAGCAATCGAGAACTATGGAATCAAAGGTGTGGCTATGGCGAGCTGGCGACTAGTTCGATGTAACCCATGGTCCCATGGTGGCGTTGATTATGTTATTACAAAAGAGAAGGTAGGAACTAACTAATGGATACGATCCTAAACCCATTGTATTTCGCTGTTTCTTGGGTCATCATCACAATCCACGATCTTCTCTCCCCAATCTTTAGCGCAGACTCTGGTGTTTCATGGAGTCTTTCAATTATTGGTCTTGTGATTATCATCCGCATTCTTCTTATTCCATTATTTGTAAAACAAATTAAGAGCCAGCGCGCCCTTACTGCTTTGCAACCGCAAATGAAAGAGATTCAAAAGAAGTATAAAGATGATCGCCAAAAGCAATCAGAAGAGATGATGAAGCTTTACAAAGAACATAAGACAAACCCACTTGCCTCATGTTTTCCAATACTTGCACAAGCACCTATTTTCTTTGCTCTCTTTACTGTGCTCAATGGAATCGGTAAAAACCCTCCCGTAAAACATGGAGTGCTAACTCAAGAAGATGTCGTTAGTGCCGCCCAAGCTAAGTTTTTTGGCGCTCCAATTTCAGATACCTTCTTAGGTACAGATATCACAACAGTAAAAATTGTTACTGTTTTTCTCATTGCTTTTATGTCAGCGACAACTTTCACAACACAGCGTCAGTTGATGGTAAAAGGAATGCCAAAGATGGATTCAAGCAACAATATGATGTTGCAACAACAAAAAATTATGTTGTATTTGTTCCCAGTTATATTTGCAATCTCTGGCGTGAACTTTCCAATCGGTGTTCTTATTTATTGGTCAACAACAAACTTGTGGACATGGGGACAGCAGTACTACGTCATTAAGAGAAACCCAACCCCAGGTTCTCCCGCATATGAAGAGTTAGAAAGAAAACGCAAACAAAAAAATGGAGATCTTCAAACTCCAGATTCAGGATCGAATGAAACGGTCCAGGAGCCAGAGATAAAAGGACAGCGCAAGCAACCAAAGAAAAAGAAGAAGAAATAAGACAAATAGCCTTAATTCCACACAATGTGGACATTATCAATAAAGGAGCAGTACATTGAGCGAAATTGAAACTGTAGAAGAGAAAAGCCCACTCAAGGGAGTCGCCAAACTAGAAGAAGAGGGCGATATCGCCGCTGACTACCTAGAGGCACTTCTCGATATCGCAGATCTCGATGGCGATATTGATATCGATGTGGAAAATGACCGCGCAGCCCTTGCCATAGTCGGGGGAAAACTCAATCACCTCGTTGGTAGCAATGGTGAGGTCCTAGATGCAATTCAAGAACTGACTCGCCTCGCTGTACAGACAGCAACCGGGGATCGCAGCCGACTCATGCTCGATATTGAGGGCTTTCGCGCTGGACGCAAGAGCGAACTCAAAAAGTTGGCAGAGGAGAAGGCGGAGGAGGCAAAGAGCACCGGAGCCTCAATCAAGCTTGCCCCAATGAATGCCTTTGAGCGCAAAATCATCCACGACACAATTCAAGATCTCGGCCTAACAAGTGAATCTGATGGCGAAGATCCACACCGCTTCGTCGTGATCTACCCTGCCTAAAGCCAGACTCTGCCTATGAGCTCTCCTGAGGTTTCACGTGAAACCCTCATCGAGCGATATTTTCCTGAGAGAAAAGATGAGATTACTGCCTATTCGCGCCTCCTGATAGGGGCGGGAATCGAGCGGGGCCTCATTGGACCCCGTGAAGGAGAGCGCATCTGGGAGCGCCATATCTTCAACTGCCTTCCCATTATTAGCCTCCTCCCCCAAAAAAGCAGCCTGATAGATATTGGTTCAGGCGCTGGGCTGCCCGGAATAGTTATCGCCCTTGCCCGCCCAGATCTGAGTGTGAGCCTTATCGAACCCCTTGAGCGCAGACAAGATTTCCTTGAAGAGGCGATTACTCCACTTGTTGCCAATGGGGCAAAAATCAAAGTTTTACGAGGCCAAGCCCAAGACTTTAGGGAACAGGCCCACTATGTCACCGCGCGAGCAGTTGCCCCCCTGGAGAAATTGCGCCGAATCAGTTGGCACCTCATCAAGGTCGGTGGCTCCCTCCTTGCGATGAAGGGGGAATCAGCGCAGGAAGAGATGAAGAGTGTGAAGAATTCGATCCTCCATGAGATAACTCTCGAGGGTCTTGAGCTCGGTCGAATCGTGGAGCTACGCAAGGGTGGTTAGATAGCCGCGTGGATGATTCACGTGAAACCAAGAAAGTTATAGGCGTTCGCCGCCTCAAAGAGGCGATGGCCAAACCTGGCGCACTGCGCATCATCACCGTCGCTAATCAAAAAGGTGGCGTAGGCAAAACAACGACAACAGTGAATCTGGCAGCAGCCCTATCTATGGGTGGCCTGCGCGTACTCGTCATTGACCTAGATCCACAGGGCAATGCCTCAACCGCCCTTGGGGTGGAGCATCTTGATAATGAGGGTATTTATGAAGTTTTGATGGGCAAAGCAGCAATGGAGGCCGTTGTACAAAAGGTTGCTGGATTTCCAGCCCTTGAATGTATTTCATCCAATACATCCCTTGCACAAGCAGAGATTGAATTAGTACCAATGGTTGCTCGCGAATTTCGTTTGCGTGAAGCGATAGAAGAGTTAGTGCAATTGCGCGCCACACAAAATATTGCGTATGACTACATATTTATTGATTGTCCACCAAGTCTTGGACTACTAACAATAAATGCACTCACTGCGGCCAAAGAGATGTTGATTCCAATTCAATGTGAATATTACGCACTTGAAGGTTTGTCACAACTATTGAAAACTTTTGAATTAGTAAAGAAGAGATTGAATACAGAATTAAAACTTTCAACATTTGTACTCACTATGTTTGATAGCAGAACACGACTAGCTAATGATGTTGCAGATGAAATCAGAAAACATTACCCAAATGAACTTATTAATATCCCTATTCCACGCGCAGTGCGCGTATCTGAGGCACCCGGATATAACCAAACGGTAATGACTTATGATGCATCATCACCTGGTGCGGTTGCATATATGCAAGTTGCACGCGAGTTAGCAGAGCGCGCAAAACCATTTGATTCCAATGTGGTTAGTATCAATTATAAACGTGAAGGCGAGATCGCATAATGGCAAGACGTGGTGGTTTAGGGACAAATCTAGATGCGCTAATTCCTACTTCGCTGACAGTTGCAGGAAATGAAGTCGGGCAACAAAACGAAGTTTTGATTTCATCTATCTCACCAAATCCACGCCAACCACGTAAAAACTTTGACGAAGTCGCACTCAAAGAATTAATTGCTTCAATTCAAGAAATTGGAATACTGCAACCTCCAGTAGTGCGCCAAACATCACCAGGGCGTTACGAACTTATTATGGGAGAGCGACGCTTCCGCGCAGCAAAAGCTGCAGGGCTTACTTCAATTCCTGTAATTATTAGACAGACACCAGATAATGAATTGTTACGTGAAGCGCTGATTGAAAATATTCACCGCAGTGAACTCAATCCACTTGAAGAAGGCGCTGCATATTCACAATTACTTACCGATTTCAATTGCACACATGAAGAGTTGGCGACAAAACTTGGTCGCTCTCGCCCTTTGATCTCAAACATGATTCGTCTTATGAATTTGCCTGCGTCAGTTCAGAGATCTGTTGCCACAGGTTTAATTTCAGCAGGACATGCCCGTGCGCTACTTGGGCTAGCTTCTGCTCAAGAGATTGAGGCGCTAGCTAAAAGAATTATTTCTGAAGGCCTAAGTGTTCGCTCTGTCGAAGAGATTATTGCCTCAACATCCCCCTCAAAAAGTGGGAAAAAGAAAACAAAGAAGAGCTCAACACCTGTGGAATTTACTGAGATTGCCGAGCGTATTGGAGATGCCCTCGACACCCGCGCAATAATTGAGGGAACACCAACAAAGGGCAAAATAATTATTGAATATGCAGGGATAGAAGATTTACAACGAATTACTAAAGCAATAGAAGGTTAGTTCTTTAGCTCATATCCACTATTGCGACGCTCAATCTCTTGTTTGATAACTCCACCCAATGCCTTTACGCCTTCGCGAATTCGCTCAGGGGTTGGATAGCAATATGAAAGACGCATAGCCCAGCTACCAAGGCCATCGGCATAAAAAGCGGTTCCAGGAACGTATGCAACCTTGGCAACAATCGCCTTTGGCATCATTGCTTTTGTATCAATTTCTGGCGGCAAAGTAACCCAGACATAAAAACCGCCACCAGGTTTTGTCCATGTTGCAGATGCTGGGAAATGTTCAGTGAGCGATTCAAGCATTGCATCACGACGTACTTTATAAAGATTACAGAAGCTAGCAATCTGATCGCGCCATGGTTGATCGGCTAAGTAATTAGAAATTGTAAGTTGAGTGAAGTTTGAAGGACACAAGATCGAAGACTCGCTAGCAATAACTAATTTTTCTTTCAGTGATGGCGGAACAAGTGCCCAACCGACACGCAAACCCGGAGAGATTGTCTTAGAGAAAGAGCCAAGATAAATAACATTCTCGCTATCTTCAGCGCGCATTGCATTGGGAGATGGACGATCAAAACCTAATAAACCATAAGGGTTATCTTCAACTACGAAAATCTCTTCTTTACGACAGATTTCGAGAATTTCGGTTCGGCGATCTGCAGGCAATAAAACACCAGATGGATTTTGGTAATTCGGGATCAAATACAAAAACTTTATTTTACGCCCAGCAGCGCGCACACTCTTAATTGCTTGACGTAGTGCCTCTGGAACCATTCCATTTGAATCTAATTCAACATGGACAACTGATGCTTCGTACTGATGAAAAGTTCCAAGCGCACCAACGTATGAAGGCGCTTCAACAAGAACAACATCGCCTGGATCAATAAAAATACGGGATATTA
>CAIZPZ010000232.1:0-5567 GCA_903934975.1 uncultured Actinomycetes bacterium
AAACTATTTGCTGCATCAATTGCAGTGCGGGCAGAGTCGGAGAGAACCTTTATTTCACCATCGATACCAAGTGAATGAGCAGCATCGATGAAGCGCCTAACGGCTGCTTTTTCCAGAATTCCATCCATATGCGAACTTTATGAGATAACGTAACGCCGTGTCTGCCAAAGCCCTGACAAATTATGAGCATGGTATTCGCGCCCGTAATGCGGTGTGGGCTAGTTTTTTTGCTCTCGGAATTACAGGTATGGCGTGGATCCCTCGTATTCCTGAAATTAAAAGCTCATTGGGATTGAGCGATGGCCAATTTGGACTCTTGCTACTTGCAAGCACGTTTGGCGCGGTCCCTGGAGCTCAGCTTTCAGGACGTATAGTTCATATGTATTCTTCAAAAATTGTTGTGCGCATTTCCGGTGTCACACTTCCATTGGGAGTTTGCATCATGGGAATTGCTGAAAGTGTGCCAATTCTGGCATTGGGATTATTTATCTGCGGATTTAGCGTTTCATTTATGGATGTTGCTCTAAACAGTCAGGCGATTGCTATTGAGCAGCACACTCAAGGACGATGGATGTCAACATTTCACGGCCTTTGGAGTATTGGCGCATTTTGCGCGGGCCTCATTGGTGGGCTTGTAGCAAATCTCGTTACACCGGAAACTAATTTATTGGTGATGTCTGCTCTAAGTTTTCTTTCCTATCTCTATATAACTCGTTACCTCTTGCCACCAGATTTAGATGGTCATGGCGGCGAAGAAGGAACTCAAACTTCATCAAAAGTCGCGTTCAAAGGCAAAGAGGCCATGATTTTGTGGGGAATAGGAATCGGTCTTATTTGTGCTCTTGTTCCCGAAGGTGGCGCATACGACTGGAGTGGAATTCTTTTACAAGATCACATGAACATTGGTAAGGGCTCCAATGCAGCAGCAGGAGTTGTATTTTCTTTAGCAATGATTGTCAGCAGATTACTTGGCGATAAGTTTTTTGAATTATGGGGACATGTAAATACAGTCAAATATGGCGCAATTTTTGGTGGTGGAATATGGGGTCTCTCCATTGTTGTAGGTATTCCTTTAGCGCAGTCACATCAGATGCTTAGTCTTGTCATTGTCTGTATCGGTTTTGGTGCTGCTGGATTTGGAATAGGACCCTTCTTTCCAGCATTTAATTTAGCTGCAGCTTCTATTCCTGGAGTAGCCCCATCTGTTGGATTGGCTCGTATCGGAATGATTGCCATGGCATCGTATTTTGCTGGTCCAACAATTATCGGTGGCCTGGCAGAACTGACTTCATTGCCAATCGCTTTTGCTTTTCCAGTGCTCTTGATGATGGGTGCCGCTTTTCAAACAAGATTTATCAAAGTAAATAGGCTCAGTAGCGAGAAATAAGGGCTGATGAGTTAGCGTTGCCCACTATGAGCGCGACTTATACCCAAGATGAATTAACAAAGATCGGTAACCGAGCACGCAATGCCTCATGGGCAACATTTGGCATCATGGGATTGGTTTCGATGGGCTGGGTTGCTCGCGTTCCTGAGATAAAAGATATTGTCAATCTCAACAATGGTCAGTTTGGTCTGGTCTTAGTCTCTGGAACCATCGGTTCTCTTTTTGGTGCACAGTTAGCTGGTCGTTTGATTCATACCTATGGTTCACGTCGAGTTACTTCAGTTGCAATCTTTGTTATGCCACTAGGTCTCATTGGAATAGGACTTGCACAGACAACTCCCTTTTTAGTGTTCTCACTTTTCGTTATGGGCTTTGGATATTCGAGTATGGATATTTCGGTCAATACTCAAGCCGCAGTTATCGAAAAAATTGTGAAGCGCCGATGGATGTCTACTTTTCATGCGCTCTGGAGTGTTGGCGCATTTAGCGCCGCACTCCTTGGCGGAGCGATTGCACATTTCGTAAGCCCCAAAACTCACTTAGTTGTTTTAGGCATTTCTTGCATGATTGCCTATATCCCTGGAGCAATTTATCTATTACCTCCAGATCTCGATGAACACGATGGGGGAGAAGAGGAGACAGAAGCCAAAATTCCATTGTTTAGCACTTCAGTTTTGCCTTTGTGGGGAATGGGAATTGCAATGCTCAGCGGCTTAGTAGCAGAAGGTGCTGCAAGTGACTGGGGTGGAATTTTATTGCGTGACAGTATGGGAATTGAAAAAGGTTTGAATGCGACAGCATTTGGTTGTTTTGCGCTAGCAATGATTGTTAGCCGTTTCCTTGGTGACAAAATGCTTCACCGCTTTGGCCCACTACGCACAGTCAAAATTGGTGGCTATGTGGGGGGAATCGGTTGGGCTATTGCGATTCTCATTGCTGTTCCACTCTCAGAATCACATCAACTTTTATCACTCATCATTATTGATATTGGTTTTGCTCTTGCTGGCTTTGGTCTTGGGCCAATGTTTCCTGCGATTATTTTGGCAGCATCGCAAGCACCCGGTATTGCATCTTCAGTTGCCATGGCACGCGTTGGTGTCATTGGAATGATGGGATTCTTTATTGGGCCAACAATTACTGGTGGCCTTGCAGAGTTGTTTACATTGCCTGTCGCGATATTGTTCCCAGCAATTTGTCTTACCTTTGCTGGGTATATGTCACGATCACTTCGAAATGCTCGCTAAGCAATTACCCAAGTTTGAATAACTGTAAAGAGTGCTACTGCGTAGAGTAAGCCTGCAAATGATCTTCGCATCAATAGTGGGTTAGAAAGTTCACCCATTCGAGATGCAAAACCAGCAATGATCACCGCTGATATCGCCATGAGAATTGGCAAGTGCCAAGAAATTTCTGACCAGATTGCATAGTGCCCAAAAAATGCAGTGAGAGTATTGAGAGCGATAATAAAGAGAGATGTTCCTGCTGCTTTATTTGATGTGTTGTTGAAGAAGAGAATCAATACTGGGATGGCTAGGAAGCCGCCACCGATTCCAAATAAACCTGTCATCAATCCAATAGTGAGTGAAATAGCAATGAGCGCTAAGACGGGAATCTTTTTTTCGCTGCCACCAACTGGCTTGAATAACATTGACGTTGCAGCAGAGATGAGAACGATTGCAAAACCTGTCGTAATAAATGAATCAGGCAAGCGATGTGCCACCCATGATCCACCTAAGTTTGTTACTAAACCTAGCGCCCAGATAACGAGTGCTTCCTTTATGAGTACATCTTTACTGCGAAATTTAGAGATGAGCCCAGAGACTGCGGCACTAAAAACTATTGCAAGAGCTGCAGTTGTTGCATGGGCAGGGGTGAAATTGAACCCATAGATAAGAATTGGTACCGATAGCATTGCGCCACCAGCGCCGATGAAGCCAAGTACGGCGCCAATGAATCCTCCTGCAATGAGTGCGCCGAGAATTTCCATATACGCATAATGACAGAAAAAGGCCCCGGGTTTGACCCCGAGGCCTTCTTGCTAAGAGTTTTCTTTAGAGGCTAAAGAAAGCAGATGTAATGCTTGGACCAAAGTTTGCGCCGCTGCCAACGAGAACGAAAATAATTAGTGCTGCACCAGCAAGGGATAGATCTTTGAAGAACCCGATTGATTCATTCTGCTTCGCTGTCGCATCTGTTTCTTTCCAGAATGCGTGCATCATAAATGCTGCTGGGATCAAGAAGATTGCAATGAGAAGTGCGCCGAGGTCAGCATAGACACCGAGTGCAATGTAGAGACCGCCGATGAGAATCATCAATCCTGAAACTACAACGCTGAGCTTTGCAGCAGGGACTTTCTTGTACTTTGCATATCCTGTCATTGCCTCAAGCTTTGTGAGGTGCATGATTCCTGAATTGATAAAGATTGCCGCAAAGAGAATGCGTGCGATTACGAGTACTACGTCCATGGGACTCCTTATTGATTTTTCTGTGAATGAAACGTACATAGGGAGAGTAAGGGAAGATAGTTGAAATTTCAACTACATTCGATGCCTTTCAAGGCAACTTTCAGCCCTGCGCGTTGCGAGATCACGCTGAGCCAGAGGCAGCCTTGCGTCTGTCAGCCCTGGGGGTTATCTTTCGAACATCTGTTCGAATATCCACAGCTTAGCGAAAGGCTCCACCGAAATGTCAGTGCCGCAACCCGTTACACAGATTACGAAAGCCCTCGATGTAACCAGTGAGGGAGCAACTCCTATTGAATTTACTTTCAAGGGTCGTCGCTTTCGTATTCATGCAATCTTGTCACGCTGGTGTGAAGCGGGTGGCTGGTGGAATCACGTCAGCGATGGAAAGTATCGCCCAGATGATCAAGCGCGCTCGCTGTGGCGAGTAGAGGCGGCGCCTATTGGAGCACTGACAACCTTTGAACTCGAACGCGATGAAGTAAGCGGTCAGTGGATCATTAGAAATCTGTAATGAGTTTTATACATCTCAATGTTGCCAGTGGGTACTCACTCAAATATGGCACGACACAACCACGCGACCTTGTTGCTCGAGCTGCTGAATTTGAAATGCCAGCCCTCGCACTTACCGATCGCGATGGATTAGCGGGAGCGATTCGTTTTGCTCAAAGTTGTATTGAATATGGCATCGCACCCATTATCGGAATCAACTGCGCAATTGATTTAGGCGATTCCGTAAAAGAGTTACCTCGAATCACACTTCTTGCGCACAGCGATGGGGGATGGCGCTCGCTATCTCGCTTGCTGACATCCCTACATATGGATTCAGATAATCGCAAAGTCGTACTGACTCTTGAACTATTACAAAAATATAGCCAGTACAGCACTAATGTTTACGCTCTCCATGGCCCGCAATCACCGCTAGCTAGTGCTATTACAGAGCATCGCTTCGATGTAGCTTTTAGTATTTTCAATAAAACTCGTGATCTTTTTGCAGACAATGCAATTGAATGCGTATCTCACCTTGTTGCAGGCTCCGGCCCCCGCTCTACTGCATTTGCAGCGCGCAGCCTTATCTTTGCCCGCGATCACGATATCGATGCAGTCATTACTAATGCTGTACGTATGCGCGATCGAAGTGATGGCCCAGTAGCCGACATCCTTGATTGCGCCAGACAATTAGTACCGCTGCACGAGCGCCATCTTGAACGGCGCAATGCTGAAGCATTTTTGAAATCGAGCGATGAAATGATTGCACTTGCTAGCGAAATTGCCAGGGCTGCAGGGGAGCGAACCCCTCGGGAATTATTAGCGACAACTCGCACGTGGGCAGAGCGTTCTTTGTTATCGCCTGCTCGCGATATTGGTTTAGGTGGAATTCATTTACCCGAACCCGAAGTTGTTGGCGCAACATCTGCCCACGAGATGCGTTCTTTATTGCGCACCCGAAGTCTTGCAGGAATCAATTGGCGCTATAACGAGAGTGCATCAATAAATAAAGCCCGACAGCGTTTAGATGATGAATTAGCAACTGTTGCAACTCTTGGTTACGAGTCATATTTTCTTACCGTTGCTGATATTGCAGATATGGCGCGAGAACGCGGCATCAGAGTTGCAGCTCGTGGAAGTGGTGCGGGTTCACTCATCTGTCACCTCTTAGGAATTTCAGGAGTTGATCCTTTGCGCCATGGACTTTTGATGGAGCGTTTCTGCTCACC
>CAIZPZ010000233.1:0-1605 GCA_903934975.1 uncultured Actinomycetes bacterium
ATAAGAAATTTTAACTTTTTACAACGATAAGTCCTTTTTTTTTATGCATTTATAGACATATTTTTAAGCCCGTATATATTATAAAAAAATAAATATAATGATGCAACGCAAATAATTACATCAGCTCCAGTATTTGATTCACGTTCTGCAGTCAAAGGTTCTCTCTTCTTAGCTTTAGTTGGAGATAACTCTGATGGACATGACTATGTCTCGGATGCAAAAGCTCACGGTGCTACGGGATTTCTGACAACAAAAGAAGTTAAAGGCGATGGCGTAGTTGTTTCAGATGTACTTCTAGCCGTGCGCACACTTGCTGCTTATGTGCGTAAAGAGTTACCAAATCTGACAGTTATCGGCATTACGGGCTCTAGTGGAAAAACCACTACGAAAGATTTGTTGGCATCCATACTTTCTAGTCGTGCCAACTGCGTTTCAACTAAGGCATCCTTTAACAACGAACTCGGCGCCCCGATAACTCTGCTCGAATGTGATGCAGATACTAAGTACTGTATTTTAGAAATGGGCGCACGCCACCAAGGCGACATTGCCGCTTTATGCGAAATGGCACAACCTCATGTTGGTGTTGTACTTCGCGTCGGAACAGCGCATCTTGGCGAATTTGGAAGTGTTGAAAAGATTGCACAAACTAAAGGCGAACTTATTGAATCTCTTAATCCAGATGCAATTGCCGTTCTTGGAACATATGACCCGCACACAAAGGCGATGAAGTCATTGCATGCAGGCAGAACAATCTATTTCGGTGAGGGTTCTCAAGATGATGTGAGAGCTGCTGACATAGAAATGCGTGAAGCACGTCCGCACTTTGATCTTGTTACACCTGCAGGTCGCGACGCAGTTGGAATGCGACTAATTGGTCCTCATCAAATATCTAATGCTTTGGCCGCAGCAGCAGTTTGTACTGCACTTGAAATTCCGATTGAAGTAATTGCAAGCGGCTTGTCTACTGCTGATTTAGCGAGCAAATGGCGCATGCAAATTAATGAAGTAGAAGATCTTTTGATTATCAATGACTCCTATAACGCAAACCCAGAGTCAATGAATGCCGCACTGGATTCAATGCTTTTGTTTGCGCAGGAGCGCGGTGGCGCATCGTGGGCGTTTCTCGGCCAGATGCACGAACTTGGAACAGAAAGTAATGCGTTGCACGCAAGCGTTGCAGCACACGCACACAAGCTAGGTATTGATCATCTAGTCAGTATCGGAACACGAGCATTTGCTGAAGGTATTCCAGCGCAAAGCTCTACTACGCTTCACTATTGCGAAGATATCCCGCAGGCGCTTTCTCTCGTGTCACATTTTGCACAGGGTGATGTTGTACTTGTAAAAGCTTCACGTTCAGAGCACTTTGAAACGTTGAGCCAGGGGATAGAAGATTTATGGAAAGAAATACGTATTAAAGAATTAAGTGGAGAGGATAAGAAGTGAGAGTAATTCTTATCGCAGGAGCAATGGCGCTTCTTTTTTCACTCTTCGGTACCCCACTTCTTATTCGTTTCCTCGCTAAGCGTGGATTTGGACAGGTAATTAGAGACGATGGTCCAACTTCGCACCATACAAAACGAGGTACACCAACAATGGGCGGCA
>CAIZPZ010000234.1:0-4718 GCA_903934975.1 uncultured Actinomycetes bacterium
ATGGCGGCGAAAAAGTCGAGCGTGCTCTTTAGTAAAAGTTGATCAATACCGGTGGACATACCAACACTAATACTTCCAAGAATTGCAAGTGGGCCGATCGCAAAGAGAAGTGAAGCAGAGACAAAACCTTCAACAAAGGGGCTCTCTTGGGATGCACCGAATCGTTGACGTAACTTCTCCCCCAGACCATCGAGGCGATTTTCAAGATTGAGTGCTGAACCAATGAGACCACCGATGAGTAATGAGCCAAGCACGACCAGAAGGGCCCAACCAGATGGCACTGAATCTATATAACGACTCGACCAAAGTGGAATCAAAGCACTTGCAGCTCCTAAAAAAGTCACCAGACCCAATACATCTGTCAGCAAATCGCGGGTAGCAATTTTCATGCGATTACCAATGAGCACACCAATAGATGCGCCACCGATGATAGTTATTACATTGATGAGCGTGCCGATTCCCGGAAACATGATGTACCTATGCAAACCTAATAATTGAGGCAAGACCGAAGAGTAAGCAATAGATTGCGAATGGATAGAGAGTCTTTGTCTTAAACCATTTCACCAAAAATGTTACAGAAGCATACGTTGCAAAGAATGAAACTATAGAGCCTGCCATTATGGGACCTAGCAGGGATCGATATTCTGGTGCGAATAATTCAGGTAGTTTCAAAAATGCAGCGCCGGCAATTACTGGTAGCGCCAGTAGAAAAGCAAAGTCAGATGCAGTTGCGTGTGAGAGCTTTCTGAGTAATCCAGCGCTCATGCTGACGCCAAATCTACTAATCCCAGAGAGAAGCGCTAATGATTGCGCAAATCCCACCGTCATCGCTGCCGGAATAGATAAGTGCTCAACAATTTGAGCATTGGAATCTTCATTGAGATGAGATTTATTGCTCTTGCGAGTCAATCTTTCAGCACTAAATAACAAGAGCCCATTTATTGTCAGAAAAGTTCCTGCAGCGAGTGGACTTGCAAATACCTCACGTAAAGGTCTTTCAAATGTGAAGCCAAGAACGGCGACTGGAATTGTTGCCAAAAATACTCTCCAAAAAACACGCGATGCATTATTGTGTACCCCGCGTAAAGATTTGAATGCGCCACCTATGAGCGCGAACCATCTCTTTCGAAAGACAAGAAATAAAGCAATAGCGCTAGCTGCATGTAAAGCAACGGTGACTGCCAGATAAGGCGAGTTTGGATCTGTTGTAAAACTCGACCACGATCCACCAATCCAACCAGGAATCAATACAGCATGTCCTAACGATGAGATAGGAAAAAGTTCTGTGATCCCTTGTATCAATCCAATAAGGATGGCTTGAAAATAGGTGAATTCCATATGGAGCAGGTTATCGTGTAGTAGCCTCCCCTAATGTCATTGAATTCGATCATGAACTGGTTGCGTCCACATAAAACGATTCCAGTAATGCCGTGGACTGGTACAGGTCGCTGGGATCTATCAACTAAGCGATCTTTTATCTTGATATTTGGTCTAATTATTTTCGGACTCGGAGATTCACTTCTTATTCAAAGTCACATTGGAAATGCTCCATGGTCGGTCCTTGCTCAAGGAGTTTCTCAAAATATCAACATCTCGCTAGGTTGGTCTACATTTGTTTTGAGTTCACTTGTATTGCTTCTTTGGATTCCATTGGGTGAAAGACCTGGTTTTGGAACGCTCATGAATATTGTCTTTATTGCAGCGGCAATCGAATTTGGTGTCACTTTCTTTCCGGTAGCACCAAACTATTTCGTGGGCATTATTTACTGCTTCATTGGAATTGCACTCGTGGGATTGGGTTCAACCTTCTACATCACCTGTGGCTTAGGACCAGGACCTCGTGACGGCTTGATGACAGCAATTCACAATAAAACAGGGGTCCGAGTTGGACGTGTTCGCCTGGCCATCGAAGCAACGGTGTTAGTTCTCGGAGCGCTCCTGGGCGGGCGCATCGGTCTTGGAACCGCGCTATTTGCTCTCTTTATCGGTCAATCTATTGCGATTTCTCTGGGTGTTGTTTCCCGATTTACCTCGAAGTAACTAATAGTCTTTGGATATCTCCCCCCGGCTTGTGAGCCGTGAAGTCACACGGGGTCGCAACCACCCCCGACACCAAAATGAGAAAGGCTCACCATGCTGGATAGCTATTTTAAAATATCAGAACGTGGTTCAACGATTGGGCGTGAAATTCGCGGCGGCTTCGTCACATTTTTCACAATGGCTTACATCGTTGCACTCAACCCCCTCATCATCGGTCTATCGAAAGATTCCGAAGGTAAATTCCTAGGTGGCGGTGACGCTCCTAACCTCGCAGCTATCGCTGCAATGACTGCGCTCATCGCGGGCATACTCACGATCTTGATGGGTGTTGTTGGAAATTATCCACTCGCACTTGCAACAGGACTTGGTCTCAATACATTTGTTGCAGTTGGTATTGCTTCACAGATGACATGGGCCGATGCAATGGGCCTTGTTGTACTCGAAGGTTTGATTATTACAGTTCTTGTTCTTACAGGATTTAGAACTGCTGTCTTCCGTGCAGTTCCACCACAACTAAAAATTGCAATCTCTGTTGGTATCGGTCTCTTCATCGCCCTCATCGGTTTAGTAGATGCAGGCTTTGTTCGTAGAACAGGATCAGGTCCAGTACCTGTAACACTAGGTGATAGTGGAACTTTGGTTGGCTGGCCAATCGTCGTATTCGCACTCGGTCTGTTCTTGATGATTGCTCTCATGGTCAAGAAGGTAAAGGGCGCTCTTCTTATTGGTATTGCTGTAGCAACAGTTGCAGCTATTGCTATTGAGTCAGCTTTCAAAATTGGTCCACTCTTCAATGGCGCAACAGGTGCCGTCAATCCAAAGGGCTGGAATCTCAATGTTCCATCAGTTCCTTCAAAGATTGTTGATACACCGGACTTCGGTCTATTTGGCCAATTCAACCTATTTGGTTCATTCGGACAGGTATCTGCAATCACCGCAATCCTTCTAGTCTTCACCCTTTTGCTCTCTGACTTCTTCGACACAGTCGGAACAGTTACAGCAATTGGTCATGAATCTGGACTGATAGATAAAGATGGAAATGTTCCAAATAACGATCGCATTCTTCTTGTTGACTCATTGGCAGCTGTTGCAGGCGGTGCGGGAAGCATCTCTTCAAACACTAGCTATATCGAATCTGCATCAGGTGTTGGTGAAGGAGCTCGAACAGGACTGGCCTCACTGGTAACAGGGTTGCTCTTCCTGCTAACAACATTCTTTGCACCACTTGTTGCGGTAATCCCTTACGAAGCTGCAACACCTGCCTTGATCATCGTTGGTTTCTTGATGATGACACAGGTAAAGAATATTGATTGGGAAGATTACGGAATCGCGATTCCTGCATTCCTTACAATCATCTTGATGCCATTTACTTACAACATCTCTGTTGGTATCGGCGCAGGATTCGTTTCATTCGTTGTAATTCGCTTGATTCAAGGACGTCGCAAGGACATTCATCCATTGCTATTCCTTGTAGCTGGATTATTTATGATCTACTTCTTATCTTCACCAATCAATACTTGGGTGGGCTAATTGTAGAAATTGTGTTGAAAGAGGGCTCAGGGAAACCTGGGCCCTCTTTCTTTTTACCAACTAATAGCGGGTAGAGAGTTTCTTCCTAGAATTTCATTTGTTCGTGAAAATGGCTTGGAGCCGAAGAAACCTCGGTAGGCAGATAGCGGACTTGGATGAGCGCTCTCGATTACCCAATCACTTCGAAAATAATGTTTCACACTCTTGGCATCATTGCCCCAAAGAATCGCAACCACATCGCGTCTTCCCAATTCATGTGCAATGGCATTGGTTATAGGAGCCCACTGTGTGATTCCAATTTCTCCATCAGGTGAATATGTAAGAGCGCGATTGAGGAGCAGTACGCCTTGATTGCTCCACTCCTTTAGGTCTGATGCAGGTACGTGGCCCACCTCCAAATCCTCTTGATACTCCTTGAAGATATTTCGCAGTGATGCTGGAATTTTCTTCTCATTCGGGACAGCAAAAGCAAGACCTGTTGCATTGCCTGGCGTTGGATAAGGATCTTGTCCAAAAATTACAACTCGAACACTTTCTATTGGAATGGTAAGTGCGCGAAATGCGTGAGCGAATGCTGGAAATGTGGTTTTTCCTTCGAGACGATCTTCAATAGTTTTGATTTGAGATGAAAATGGAGCTAGTACCTTTGCCCAACTCTCATCAAATGGCACGAGCAAAGAATCGTCCATTTTCATGTACAACGCTCATTGAAATCCCAAAAACCGCACTCAAGTGTTCTTGAGTAATTACTTGTGCAATCGGACCAGATACCGCAACGATGCCTTTATGTAGAAGCAATGCATGCGTCGTTCCAGCCGGAATTTCTTCAATGTGGTGGGTGACTAATATTGTCGCTGGCGCAGTTGGATCTTGTGCAAAAGCGGAAAATCGACGCAATAAATCTTCTCTGCCACCCAAGTCAAGACCAGCAGTTGGCTCATCTAACAGGAGAAGTTCTGGATCAGCCATGAGTGCACGAGAAATTTGAACTCGCTTTTTTTCTCCATCACTGAGCGAGCCATAAAGTCGATCTCCAAGTTCTCGCACTCCAAAATTTGTCAGTAAAGCAATAGCTCGTGATTCATCCCATAAATCGTAATCTTCATTCCATCTACCAAGAATTGCATATGCTGCCGTGAGAACTACAT
>CAIZPZ010000235.1:0-2094 GCA_903934975.1 uncultured Actinomycetes bacterium
TCTTTACCTTCTGTGTATTCCACTACGTGGGTATTCGCAAAAAGGGGCTCGGTAAGTACCTGAAAGAGATTGCCTTTATGCCTGGGGTTCCCAAGCCGGTTTATATCTTGCTCACCCCCATTGAGATTGCAACTTTCTTCTTGGTTCGCCCGCTAACGCTCTCATTACGTTTATTTGCAAATATGTTCGCTGGCCACTTGTTATTGCTGGTCTTTATCATGGGTGGCGACTACATGCTTCGCGATGAACATTTGATCATGAAGCTCTTTAGCCCCTTCTCATTTACTTTTGGTATTGCCCTTACATTCTTCGAATTTATGGTGCAATGCCTGCAGGCGTACATATTTACCCTGCTCACAGCTCTCTACATCGCCGGCGCCCTTGCCGACGAGCACTAGCAAGAAACTAACGCAATAACCTAATGAAAGGGTAATAAAAAATGACAGGCACACTCAACCTGGTCGGTTTTGGCCTATCAGCAATTGGTCCAGCAATTGCAACAGGAATGATCTTCGCTGCGTACATCAACGGCGTAGCTCGTCAGCCAGAAGCGCGTAGCGTGCTCCAGCCAATCGCGTTCCTAGGATTCGCGCTCGCTGAAGCTCTTGCACTCTTCGGTCTCGTTCTCGCATTCGTCCTCTAATTAGTTCAGATTAAATAGAGACAACAATGCGCTCAATTAATTTGCTCGCTGGGGGAGAAGAGCTCAACCCACTGGTTCCGCACACTGCTGAACTTATTGTGGGAGCAATCGCCTTCACCCTCCTCTTTCTGGTCTTGCGTAAGGCGGTTGTGCCTAAGTTTGAAAAGGCATTTACCGAACGAACACAAGCAATCGAAGGTGGCATCGAGCGCGCCGAAAAGGCACAGCTCGAGGCGCAGCGCGCGCTCGTTCAATACAACGAACAACTTTCATCTGCACAGGGTGAGGCTGCAAAACTTCGTGATGATGCACGTATTCAAGGTGCGGCAATCCTCGAAGAACTTCGCGCTAAGGCGCAAGAGGAAGCCAATCGCATTACTGCTGCAGCACACGCATCTATTGAGGCAGAGCGCCAACAAGCAGTGACATCTCTTCGCAATGAAGTTGGTGCACTCGCTGTTGAACTCGCTTCAAAGATTGTCGGGGAAGCTCTAGAAGACCAGGCCCGTCAATCACGGATTGTGGACCGCTTCATCGAAGACCTCGAGAAGTCCCAGAAGAACTAGAAAAGTAAGCAGGAGAAACAGTTGAGAATCCATCTCGGAGGAAGCAGTCGTCAGTCACTAGTGGCTGCACGCGCAAAGCTTGACGCTGCCGTAAAGGGCGCAAGCGCTGCAAGCGCCACCGAGCTCTCCTCTGAACTCTTCTTCGCGGCAGATGTATTTGCTAAAAACACATCACTGCGCCGTGCATTTGCAGATCCATCCCGCGATGCATCTGCCAAAGGTGCTCTCGTCAAGGAGTTATTTGGCAAGAGCGTTGGAGCTGCAACTGTTGCCCTACTTACTGATGTTTCAACGCTTCGTTGGTCTGCTGGAGGCGACATTGTTCATGTCCTCGAGCAACTAGCCATTGAAGCCGAGGCATCATCTGCAAATATTGCAGGCGAACTAGATCGCGTTGAAGATGAACTCTTCGAAACTTCACGCGTCATTGCCGAAAACTTTGAGCTCCGAAAAGCGCTTGTCGGTACTGGAAATACCGATGCCAAGTCGGCTCTCATTGCAGAAGTTCTCTCAAAGAAGGCTTCGGCCTCAACTATTAAGTTGGCTGTAGCGTTAATTTCACACCTTCGTGGCCGCAGCATCGAAGCAGGTTTCAACGATTATCTCTTCGGTCTGGCCAATCGACGTAATCGTCTGATTGCAAATGTACGTGTTGCAACTGCAATCTCAGATTCACAGAAAACTCGTCTGGCATCGGCCATTGAATCGCTGGTTGGACAACCAATCCGCGTAAATATTCAGGTTGATCCATCAATTATTGGTGGAGCATCAGTGAAGTTTGCAGACGAACTTGTAGATGGAAGCGTTTCAACTCGACTTGCTAGCGCCGGACGTGCGCTAGCTGGAAATAAATAACAAAGTTAAATAACTGGGAATAAAGGGGAA
>CAIZPZ010000236.1:0-4523 GCA_903934975.1 uncultured Actinomycetes bacterium
ATTGCAACCATGAAGAGAAGTGCAGCCCAGTGGTGAATCTGGCGCATCAAAAGCCCACCGCGAACTTCAAACGAAATATGAAGTGTTGATGCATATGCAGCAGACATTTCTATTCCATTGAGTGGCTCGTAGTTTCCTTCGTATACAACTTCACGTTGGGATGGATCAAACCAAAAAGTAAGGAAAGTTCCTGAGAGCAACAAGATGATAAAGGAATACAGTGCGATCTCACCAAGCAAAAATGACCAGTGGTCAGGGAAGACTTTATTGAGATTTTTCTTCATCCATTTAGCAGCGCCAGTGCGCTCATCTACATAATTGGCGACTGTGCCTGCTACTCGTTCACGTGCGGTCATTGTGAATTTCTCTCCCAGAAACTAGGTCCGACAGGTTCATTGAAAGGTGCTTGAGCAACGAGATAACCCTCAGCATCAACAGTGATTGCTAATTGTGGCAGAGGTCGGGCAGATGGGCCAAAGATAACTTTTGCTGCCCGGGTAACGTCGAAAGTTGATTGGTGACAAGGACAGAGAAGGTGCTTGGTCTGCTGTTCGTAGAGAGCAACTGCGCACCCCATGTGCGAACAAATCTTTGAGAAGGCGATGATTCCTTCGTACGTCATTGCTAAACGCTCTGGATCTAATTGGAATTCTTCCTGACGAAGGCGAATGAGGAGAACTGCATCTTTTCCAATATCACTTAGCGCTCGGTGGCCACCCTCTTTGATTGCTGGTAAAACTTGAGCGACTGCGCCAACCTCTAAATCTGATGGCTTTATTGGGCGATCACCTGGGTCGGTAACTAAACGTGTTCCTGTTTTCCAACTTGTGGTCTCTAATTTTTTTCCAGGAAGTGGACCGAGGTCGCGAAGTAAAAGTAGTGGTGATAATCCAACTAAGCCAAGTGATAAACCTAGTGAGCGTTTGATCAGTGAGCGACGACCCAGGGCAGCTGCTGCGGCACCCTTCTTTGCAGTCTTTACTAATTCATCGCGGTCTTCATCTTCTGATCGCATCTCATGGCGCATCGCAATAACTTCTTCATCTGGCATCAGCGTCTTTGCCCAATGAATTGCGCCAGCACCGATGAAGAACATCGCAAATGCAAGACCTAATCCTAAGAAAAGTTGCTTTGCATTTGTACTTCCAAGAATTGGAAAGAAAATGAATAGATCTTCTGAGATCCAAATATATGAATAAATGAAAAGCAGGGTTCCTAGGGATGAGAGAGCGAAGAGAATTGCTACTTGTCGCTCTGCTTTCTGTTCAGCTTTAGGATCAAGATCTGCCTGGCGATGTATGTGCGCTGGCACTCCAGGATCTTTGATTGCTTCTAATTCATTAGACATGTTCTTATCTCGCCTTCATCGCAAGCCAAACAGCTACTCCGATGAGCAGACCAATTCCAAAAGTCCAAACTAACAATCCTTCAGTAACAGGTCCGACACGACCAAGTGATGCACCACCGAGAGCAGGTTCTGCTTCAACTGCTTTTACCCACTTGATGATAGAAAGTTTTTCTTCAGGTGTCAGAGTTTTATCGCTAAATACTGGCATCGACTGCGGACCGGTAGTCATTGCTTCAGCAATGTACTTTGCTTCAACACCCATCAGCGTTGGTGCATATTTTCCTTGAGTCAGTGCTCCACCTTGTGCTGCAAAGTTGTGACACATTGCGCAATTAGTGCGGAAAAGTTCGCCACCTTCGGCAGTGCTTCCATCGCGTTCGTAATTGAGGGAAGCTTCTGTTGGAATTTCAGGACCAGGTGCAAGAGATGCAACATAGGCGGCTAGAGCCGCCGTTTCCTTTTCATCATAAACAGGTCGCTTGCGCATAATTTGTACACTCAAATCGGCCACAGGCATACGTCCAGTACCAACTTGAAAATCAACAGAGGCCGCGCCAACACCAATGAGTGATGGAGCAATCGCACTTCCCTCTAAATTCAAACCATGACAGGAAGAGCATCCTTTGAGAAAAATTTCGCGACCTTCTTCAATGGCAGTCGAACGCGAAAACTCACTTTGCTCTGGTGTAGTAGTCGCACTTGCAACAGAGAAGGTTGTACCAATAGCAAAAAGAGCGAAGAGTAAAAGTAATGGCCCAGCTGATCTGTGTCTGCGATATCGAGATAGACGTTTCACGAGGTACCCTTCAAATCACTTAATAAGGTAGATCGCTGCAAAGAGTGCGATCCACACAACATCGACGAAGTGCCAGTAATAAGAAACCACAATTGCAGTTGTTGCTTGCTGATGTGTAAATCTGCGAGCCTTAGCAACGCGAATCATGACAATGAGAAATGCGATAAGTCCGCCAGTTACGTGAAGTCCGTGAAACCCTGTGGCAATAAAAAAGACAGATCCATAAGCATTCGATGAAAGAGTCAAATTTTCACTTACTAGAACCGCGTACTCGTAAATCTGGCCTCCGATAAAGAATGCACCCATAAGAAATGTCAGCGAGAACCATTCGCGCATTCCCCATTTGTTGATCTGAAACATTGTGCCAGTGCGCTTGTTCTGAAAACGCTCTGCTGCGAATACTCCAAATTGGCACGTAACAGAAGAGAGAACGAGAACTGTTGTGTTGAGTGCTGCAAATGGAATATTTAATAGTTCCGTAGATTCCAACCAGATATCTGGTCCTTGCACTGCGCGAATTGTGAAATAAATTGCGAAGAGACCTGCGAAAAACATCAATTCGCTAGAGAGCCAAACAATTGTTCCAACAGCCACTGCGTTAGGGCGAGTGATCTTGTGGTGGTCTGGCGCGCTCGTCGTTTGCATGAGGCGATTATTCACGAAAAGGCCCGCGGAGTCTCCTTGCGGGCACCCAAAGCGAAGGGTAATTCGGCCTTATGCAGGTGAAACAGGTCACTCATTAGTGCGCTCTCTTTCGCACTTTCGAGAATAGACTTATGGCATGTCTATGAGTGCTAGCGCCACATTACGAATACTCGTCTATTCAGATGATTCCTCGGTTCGCGCTGCTATTGCCGGGGCATTAGGCACTCGATTAGCGACTGATTTAGCACCCCACGAAATTATTGAATTTGCTACAGGCAAAGCATTGCGACTTTTCACGGATCGAAAAGGCGCAACTGCGAATAACCAGGTCGATCTTTTCATTCTCGATGGTGAAGCCGTTCCTGAAGGTGGAATGGGAATCGCTCGTCAACTCAAGGATGAAATTTTTGAATGTCCACCTGTGCTTGTCATTACGGGTCGCAAAGAAGATGCATGGCTAGCGGCATGGTCGATGGCTGAAGCATCGGTAATGCATCCAATCGATCCTTTTACTCTCGCACATACAGCGGCGAATTTGCTGCGCGGTGCGAGCCTTACATCTGCGTAAGTTCTATTGAGATGAGCTGGCGCACTCATATTGATCGCCTCAAGAGCGGACTTGATTTAGAAGTAGCCGATATTTCGTGGTGTATGAATGAAATTCTTGAGGATCGCGCTGATATCGAAATAACAAAAGAGTTCTTGCTTTCCCTAAAGGCAAAAGGTGAAACCCCCGAAGAAGTTGGTGCTTTAGTTGCGCAGATGTATGAACATTGCGCACCTATTTCAATAAACGAAAGGGCTGTAGACACGGTTGGCACGGGTGGCGACGGCGCACACACGATAAATATTTCTACGACAGCAGCAATAATCGCCGCTGCTGCTGGGGCGAAAGTTCTCAAACATGGAAATCGCGCAGCCTCTTCTAAATCAGGTTCGGCGGACCTCCTAGAAGCACTCGGGATAACAATTGGCCTTGATGGCAAAGGTGTAGAGCAGACTTTTTCAGAGCTCGGAATCGGTTTTTGTTTTGCACCTAAATTTCATCCTGCAATGCGTTTTGCGGCACCTGCCCGCAAAGAATTAGGAGTGCCGACCGTATTCAATATTTTGGGACCACTTGCAAATCCTGCACGTCCGCAAGCAGCAGCGATCGGCGTTGCAAATGATCGAATGCATTTAGTGATGGCCCAAGTGTTAGCCGATAGAGGAGTCGATGGCTTTGTATTTCGCGGAGATGATGGCTTAGACGAAATAACACTTGCTACGACTACCTCAGTTCTAACTATTGGAAATGGAACTATTTCGAGCGACCTATTAGATCCATTGGATTTTGGAATCCAACGCGCTCCAATCTCAGCGCTAGTTGGTGGAGATAGTGTTGAAAACGCGAGAATTACACATGCAATTTTTGCGGGGGAGCGCGGACCGCACCGTGATGCAGTTGTTCTCAACGCTGCCGCTGCTATCGCTGCTTATCTTGGAAACTTCGAACTCTCATTACATGAACGAATGAAGATCGGCGTAGAGCGAGCCATAACTGCAATCGATAGCGGGGCTGCCTCCACACTGGTAAAAAAGTGGGCTGATCTAAGCAAGAAAATTTCTTCCTAAAACTCTTTTGGTATTTTCTCGCGTAAACGCTTCTTCTTATCTGCAAGAAATTCAAAGAGTTTTTCTACCGTATCAACTTCAAAACTTCCTAGTCTTTCAAAGAGTCCATGCAATACCGCA
>CAIZPZ010000237.1:0-5390 GCA_903934975.1 uncultured Actinomycetes bacterium
GATAAACGAATTGCATCGACTCCGTGATGAGCTAACTCATCAGAGAGACGGACTAAATTTCCACGGCTCTTCGACATTGCAGAGCCATCCATGACAACCATTCCTTGGTTGAGCAAACGAGTAAATGGTTCATTGAATGAGAGCATGCCCATATCGCCAAGGACTTTTGTAAAGAAGCGGCTATAGAGCAAGTGCAAGATTGCATGCGTTACGCCACCGACATATTGATCAACTGGTAACCATGTATCAATATCTTTGCGAGCAAACGGTTCATCGTTATTTGTCGACGATGGATAACGTAAGAAATACCATGATGAATCTACGAATGTATCCATTGTGTCTGTATCGCGTTTTGCATCAGCGCCACACTTTGGACACTTCACATTCACCCATGCAGTTGCAGCCCCTAGCGGTGAAGTTCCCTTTGGTTTGAGATCAAGACCTGCTGCATCGGGAAGCGTAAGTGGAAGTTGGTTCTCTGGAACTCCTACTTCGCCACATTTTTCGCAATGAATAATTGGAATGGGTGTGCCCCAATAACGCTGGCGTGAAACTAACCAATCGCGCAAACGATAATTTCGTGCTGATTTTCCAAGACCATCTTTTTCAAGTTGGGCATTGATTGCAGCAATTGCATCAGCCTTATTCAAGCCATTGAGCGCGCCAGAATTTACGACAGTGCCATCACCAACAGTTGCAATACCGGTTTCACTTGGATCTTCTTCTCCAGTTTCAATAACAACTCGTACTGGTAATTTCATTGCACGTGCGAAATCTAAGTCGCGTTGATCATGTGCTGGAACGGCCATGATTGCACCCGTTCCATAATCTGCGAGCACGTAATCACTCGCCCAAATTTGAAGTTTTTCTCCATTGACAGGATTGATTGCATAGCGCTCTAAGAAGACACCACTCTTAGGACGATCGGTTGCAAGGCGATCGATATCGCTATCTGCTTTTATCTTTTCGACATATGCCTTGAAATCTTTTTCTGCAGTTGTACCTGCTGCAAGTTCGGCAGCAAGTTCTGAATCCGCTGCGACAACCATAAATGTTGCGCCGTATAAAGTATCGGGACGCGTTGTGTAGATAGAGATTGGTTCTTTGCGGCCTTCGATAACGAATTGCACATTGGCACCAGTTGAGCGGCCAATCCAGTTGCGTTGCATTGTAAGAACTTTGTCAGGCCAGAGTCCTTCAAGTTGTTGCATGTCATCGAGTAAGCGATCTGCGTAATCCGTAATCTTGAAATACCACTGATTCAATTTCTTCTTTGTAACTGCGCTATCACAGCGCTCACATAGGCCTGCAACTACCTGCTCATTAGCAAGTACTGTCTGACACCCTGGACACCAGTTGACTGCAGAATCTTTGCGATATGCCAATCCGCGTTCATGAAGTTTGAGGAATAACCATTGATTCCAGCGGTAATACTCAGGATCGCAGGTGTTGAATACCCGGTCCCAATCAAATGAACATGCATAACGTCGCATAGAAGCTTTCTGCGTTGCAATATTTTCATATGTCCAAATACGCGGATCTTCATTTCGCTTTATCGCAGCATTTTCTGCAGGAAGTCCAAATGCATCCCAACCGATTGGGTGCATAACGTTGAATCCTTTTTGAACCCAGTAACGCGCAATTACATCGCCGAGTGCATATGCCTCTGCATGGCCCATATGTAAATCACCTGAAGGATAAGGAAACATATCCAAGACATATTACTTTGGACGAGCATCATCCGCTCGACCTGATTTGAAAGGAGTGAGTTCATCCCAAACAGGTAGCCACTTTTCTTGTACATAGGCAAAGTCGTAAGCAGCGTGTTCGCGCTCTTCATTGCCTTGCGTTGTGGACATGAGGTGAGTTTATCGGGCTTTATGCCCAGGTAATGCCAGTTAGTTCTTCACTTACTGACCATAAATTTGCAGCAAGTGATTGATCATATGAAAGTGATGTCCCGCGGGTTAGTTTTGGAAATCCGCGCATCTCCATCAAGCCATCTGGGCCAATATATGAAGCCCCTACTAAACCTGGATATGTAGCAGCACATAGCGTTGGGAGTGCACCCCGTGATGAGGATTGAGCAAAGAGAGAATTCATACCACCGGTGACTCGTGATTCTAAAGTAGCTCCTCGCATCTGCGGTGAAACATTTTGCAAATTCGTTGCAGACCATCCGGGATGGGCAGCATATGCATTGATGTTCCAATCATTTCTAATTGAGCGGCGCTGTAATTCATTTGTAAAAAGTAAGTTTGCTAATTTGCTCGCACCGTATGCACCCCAAGGCTTGTATTCACCTTTTGCTAATGCGCGATCTCTAATTGTTTCCTTAGAGCCATCGCCAAAATTTCCGAAGCGATGTGCTTGGCTTGCAACGCTGACAATGCGCTCTTGGACTCTATTTCTCAATAGAGCTGCAAGTGCAAAGTGACCCAAATGATTTGTGCCAAGCTGCAATTCAAAACCATCTTCAGTTGTCTTCAGTGGCGTAGCCATAATTCCGGCATTGAGAATAAGAACGTCAAAATTGTGGGTAATAGTTGCTGCAAAAGAGTGAATCGATTTCAATGAAGTCAGATCTAAAATCGAAAATGAGACTCGCTCTTTCCCTAGTTCAACATATGTTGCCTCACCCTTGCGCTCATCACGAGCAGTGATGGTGACATGAGCGCCCTTGCGAATAAGTTCGCGAGCAGTTTCTTTTCCCAGTCCACTTGTTCCACCAGTAATAATAAATTTCTTACCAGTGAGATCTGGAATATTTGTCGCGTTCCATCCGCGAGGAATAGTTGTTACATCTGCCATGTGGAGCTAAGGGGATTTGAACCCCTGACCCCCTGCATGCCATGCAGGTGCGCTACCAGCTGCGCTATAGCCCCGTACTTACGAGAGGGCAAACCTATCGTAATTTTAGAATCGCACTATTCGGGCGAAGCTGCGCCGCTTTCTTCACCATAGACAGGCTCTGGAATTGATCCAGCATTATGTTCAATCAAATTCCATTGGCGTGGATATCTCTGCAATATTGACCATGAAGCATTTGATAATCCGCCAATAACTCCCCAATGACTTAGTGGGAGTTTGAGTAAATCTCCTAGGACGCATCGCGCTGTTCCACCGTGAGTTGCAACAACTAATAATTGATTTGTTTTTCCCTCAAGTGCTTTATGAATTGCGCCTACTGCTCGGGCTGCTACTTCGCTTCGCTTCTCCCCTGTCGTTCCTGCAGGGTTATCTTCGCCATCAATCCAGCGAATAAAGTTTTGAAAATCTTCTTCACGATTTTCTTTTCCTGTCTTGCCTTCCCAAAGCCCACCATTTGTTTCACGCAAGTTTTCATCGATTGCAACCTGTAATCCTGTTAGATCGGCAAGTGCTTGGGCAGTAAATTTCGCACGCTGTAAATCACTTGAAATAATTGCAGTCGGTTTCATGCCTGCCAATATTTCTGCTGCATGCTTTACTTGATATTGACCGACTTCGTTGAGCGGAATATCAGAGTGACCCTGGAATCTATTGACTACATTCCAATCAGTTTGGCCATGACGCCATAGGAGTACGCGATTACCGTCCATGAAGTGCGGCAGCCTTTACTGCATCTAATTCAATCATTGGGCAATCGTTCCATAATTTATCCAACATGTAATAACGGCGTAGTTCGCTGCTCTGAATGTGCACAACGAGATCTGAATAATCAAGAAGAATCCATTCGGCGCCATGTTCGCGACGTGCAGGCTTCTCGCCAATTTCTGCCATCTTGCGTTCTACTTCATCGGCAATAGCATCAACTTGAGCAACATTTTGTCCTGTAGCAATCAAGAATATTTCACTCAGAACTAACTGGTCCGATAGATCGATAGCAATGACATCTGTCGCTAGTTTTTCAATAACTGCGTGGGCTGCGACTTGAGTGATTTCAATGGTTTTACTTTGCGCTGGCATAGAGGCCATTCTCCTTTATATAGTGAGCAACAGATTCAGGAATCTGATTACTTGATCCTTCACGAATCTGTGTTGCAGAAATATCTAAAGCAGATATGTCCAAACCTTCGAAAGAATAACCTGGTCGTTCGATAACAATGATTCTACATTTGTTTTTGAGCTCTTCGACTCTATGCCATTTGTCGATATTGGCATAAGCATCCGAACCTACAAATAAAATGACTTCATCGCCAGGATAGGTTGCAGCGACTGCATCAACGGTATCAATAGCATAACTCGGGCCCTGTCTCAAAATTTCTATTGGATTTACTTCAACTCGTGATCGAAGATCTGCAGGAAGTGACTCAATCGCTAATTGGCACATCGCTCGCCTTTGGGCACCCGTTGCCACTGGTGCATCTGCTCGTAGTAATGGTTGTCCTGCAGGAACTATAAGTAAATGATCAATAATGTCGCGTTGGAGTAGTTGGGTAATTACATGGAGATGACCCAAGTGAATCGGGTCGAAGGTGCCTCCGTAAATACCTACCGCAGACAAATTAGTCCCGGTCGAAACGCAGTGTTATATAAAGAAGTAATGAAAAAACAACGAATGCACCGATACCAAAAGCATATGGAGGTGCTGGAAGTTCGCGAAGTGTTTCGGATGCACGAATAATCATGGTGAAATACTACCCCTTGCCCGCGAGTAGTTCTTTGAATTTTGCCTCATCGATTACGGGAATACCCAATTCTTCTGCCTTAGCTAATTTTGAACCAGGTTCAGCGCCTACCAATAGATAATCGGTTTTCTTAGAAACTGCTGAAGCCGATTTTCCGCCATGGGCAACGATGGTTTCTGAGATTCCATCACGTGTGAAGGATTCAAGTCCTCCCGTAACAACAAAAGTAAGACCAGATAAAGTTTGGGGTAGAGATTCAACTTCCTCGGCAACTACGCGAACTCCCGCAGCGCTCCATTTACGAATAATTTCGCGATGCCAATCGATACTAAACCAATCAATAATTGACTCAGCGATTGTCGCGCCAACTCCATCAATTTGCGCTAACTCTTGTGCATTTGATTTTGCAATCGCATCAATAGAGCCGCAATTAGTTGCTAACGCTTGCGCTGCTGTGGGACCAACATGGCGAATGGAGAGCGCGACAATTGTTCGCCACAATGGGCGCGCCTTTGCTTCTTCCAATGCTTTGAGAAGAGTCTCAACATTTTTCGAAGCACTTCCATCTTTTTTTGTAAAGAAATCTGATTTGCTGAGTTTCTCTGCAGTGAGATCAAAGAGATCGGATTCATCCGTAATCACTCTACTTTCCAGAAGTGCTACGGCTGCTTCATATCCTAAGACGTCAATATCTAGGGCTGCGCGTGAACCAATGTAATAAATGCGCTCTCGCAATTGCGCTGGGCAACTCTGAGTATTTGGACAACGTATATCTACATC
>CAIZPZ010000238.1:0-12769 GCA_903934975.1 uncultured Actinomycetes bacterium
ATCCGCGAGTTCCGCAAGCATGCGGGGATGATGGTTCCTCTACCTGTACAGAATGCAATGGTTGCAGCACTGAGTGATGAGAAACATGTTGGCGAACAACGCGCGAGATATAACAATCGTCGAGCACTAATGATGCCAGCACTTGCGAAGGCTGGTTTTACAATTGAATTTTCACATGCAGGTCTGTATATCTGGTGTACTCGAAATGAAGATGCGTGGAAGAGTGTTGGCTGGCTAGCTGAATTAGGAATATTGGCAACGCCAGGTTCATTTTATGGCGAAAAAGGTGCCTCTCACATCCGAGTTGCACTTACTGCAACGGATAAACAAATCGCTGATGCAGTTGCGCGAATTGAAAGCGCAGTGAAATAGTCATGGCAGTTGGAATTCTTTTAGTGGGAGGCTTTGGCACACGCCTTATGCCCCTGACTCGACATACTCCCAAACCAATGTTGCAAGTGGCGGGCTTGCCAGTTACTGAGCATCAACTCGCTATGGCGAAAAGTGCAGGGATTAAAACAGTTGTCTTAGCCACTTCATATTTATCAGAGGTCTTCATTCCATATTTTGGCGATGGATCTAAATTTGGAATGAAATTGCTTTATGCCGTTGAAAAAGAACCACTCGGAACTGGTGGAGCTATTCGCAATGCTGCAGATTTGCTTGGCAGGGATGAATCCATAGTCATATTCAATGGCGATGTGCTGAGTTCACATAATTTGCGTGGTCAAATAGATTTTCATGAAAAAAACAGTGCAGATGTAACATTGCACCTGACTAAAGTTGATGATGCTCGTGCTTATGGATGCGTACCGATGGATTCAAATGGACGAGTAACCGCGTTCCTTGAAAAAATGGAAAATCCTCCAACCAATACAATCAATGCTGGATGTTATGTTTTTAGTCCATCCGTCATTGATGAAATTGCACCAAATACAGTCGTGAGCATCGAGCGCGAAACCTTTCCGCACCTAGTTTCATCGGGTAAAAAAGTATTCGGCTTTGTGGATCAGAGTTATTGGTTAGATATTGGAACTCCAAAAGCGCTCATGAAAGGCTCGCGAGATCTAGTAAGTGGGCTAGCGGATGCACCTGCACTTCGTAGTGCAAAGGTTATGAGCCATTCACCAGAGTCAGTGGTTATGTATGGCGCACAGATCGATACCAGCGCAACCATTTCAGGGGCTAGCGCCATAGGTGCGGGCTCAATTATTGGAGCTGGCGCGAAAGTAAGTGGATCAATTATTGGTAGCGATGTAATTGTTGAAGAGGGCGCTTCCATTACAGATTCATTCATCGCATCGGGGACAAGAATTGAGAAGAATTCCCACATTTCGGGAAGTTATTGCGAAAAAGGGGAAATATCTTCATTAAATCTCTAATTCTTGAGATTTTGAGCGTGATTTTCTGATGATAATTTGCATTACGACTTGACTTACGGGAGTTACAAGCGTGTAATTCACCTCTAGAAGGTTTTTTCCAACAGGGAAAGGGCCCAAAGCTCGTAAGGAGAATCGGAATGCCGATCCGACCTGAAGCTAATCCCCAAGCAGGTATTACTACTGGACCAACTATCAAATTAGAGAGTGGCGAGAGCATTGAGCTTTCATGGCAAGAGCGCGCCCTCTGCGCCCAAACAGATCCAGAAGCATTCTTCCCAGAAAAAGGTGGCTCCACTCGCGAAGCAAAACGCGTATGCCTTTCATGCGATGTTCGTTCTCAATGTTTGGAATATGCACTTGCTCACGATGAACGTTTCGGTATTTGGGGTGGACTCTCCGAACGCGAACGTCGTCGTCTAAAGCGCCGATCAGCATAGGCACTTAGCCGAAAGGCTAAAGATTATGGCCGAAAAAATCGCGAATGATTTACATCGCGTAACTGCAATTCTGGTTGTTCACGATGGTGCATTGTGGTTACCTGAAGTTGTTGCATCGATTGCATCGCAAAGTAGAAGCGTTGATCAAATCATTGCAATCGATACAGGTTCAATTGATGCATCACCCAAACTTCTCAAGGGTGCAAGAATTCCGACTCTCACTGCCGCTCGTGATTTGGGTTTTGGTAATGCAATACAACTGGGAGTTGAAAAACTTCCTGCAAGTGTTTCTGGTGCCCACGAATGGTTATGGATATTGCATGACGATTGCGCACCAACGCCAACTGCACTCGAGAAATTGCTAGAGGCTGTTATTGATCGCCCTCAAGTTGTAATGGCAGGACCGAAATTACTTGGTTGGCATGACCGAACACATTTATTGGAAGTTGGCGTCAGCATTGCTGGTAATGGCGCTCGCTGGACTGGACTTGAAAAAAACGAATACGATCAAGGACAACGCGATGGCATAAGTGAAGTTTTATCTGTCAGCACTGCAGGCGCTTTGATTCGGCGAGATGTATTTGAAGAACTTGGTGGATTTGATTCAGAGCTTGCATTGTTTCGCGACGATGTTGACTTTGGATGGCGCGCTCGAGTAGCTGGACACTCAGTCATAGTGGTCACTGAAGCAGTGGCATTTCATGCACAAGCATCAGCAACAGAGCGGCGATCAATCGATGTTGATGGTGCGCTCCTACATAGACCTCTCTTACTTGATCGCAGAAATGCGGCATATGTTTTGCTTGCAAATTCTTCGTGGTGGCTCCTGCCGTGGCTCTCTCTACAACTTTTAGGTTCTGCCATCGGCCGCGCACTGGTTTATCTCATAGCAAAATTACCTGGTTATGCAGGCGATGAGCTCTTGGCGGTCACAACGCTACTAATCCGACCAGATACAATTCTTAGTGCACGTAAAGCACGCAAGAAAACTCGAATGATTTCTGCGCGAGTAGTGGCTTCTTATATTCCACCGCGTTGGTCACAATTGAGGCTATCAGCGAGCAATATCGCAGAATCAATCCGTGAGCGACTATTACCAACTACGACAGAGCCAAGTTCTGCATCCATTGAAATAAATGAAGATGAAGATCTGTTGGTTCCAATAGCAAATACAAAGTGGAGTTCCCTTTTTAGAAAACCACAACTATTGGCAACACTCCTGATTCTTTTCTTTGCAATCATTTGGTCGCGTAATCGATTTGGTTCATTAGTAGGTGGTGCATTGCCTGCAACCCCGCAGAGCGCTATGGACTTGTGGCGCAGTTACCTTGAATCATGGCATCAGGTAGGAATGGGAAGTACTAGCGCTTCACCAACATGGGTTGCGATAGTTGCAGCATTTTCGTCCATACTCTTTGGAAAAAGTGGACTATTTATTACCCTCTTCTTTCTTCTAGCGCCCCTCTTCATGGTGATATCGAGTTTTCACCTATTCGCACAATTTACTAAGAACCAGTGGCTTGCAACCGTATGCGCACTTCTTTATGCACTCTCACCCGTTTCAATTGCATCGATAAATTCTGGACGACTTGGAACCATCACTGTAATTATCCTCTTACCGCTGCTCGTTATGACTCTTAGAAATTGGGAGAGTATTGATCAATACTCCTGGCGACGTATTTGGGCTATCTCCTTACTCGCAGCAGTAATCTTTGCGTTCTCGCTCTCATTTTTTGTTATCGCGATTTTCTTTGTGGCTTATTCCATTGCTAGAGACTATAAAAAGAATGTTTCTTTCAGGGATCGCCTCAAGAAACGTCTTGCCTTGTTTATTGCTCCATTTTTAATCAATTCACCATATTCTTTCGAAGCAATTCTTCACCCGGTACGTTTTCTCAGTGAGCCAGGCATTTCTTTAGCTGGTGGAGGACCAAATCTTGCAGTGATTGGAAATCCGGGCGGATCGGGCTCAATACCTTGGTGGATCATTAGCCCAATATTGCTCATTCTTCTCATTGCTCTCTTTTCTTCAAGTAGCGCAAGAAAAGTTGCTGAAGTTGGATTTGTAATTTTGCTTGCAGGAACCTTTTTATCATCGCTTTCAATTTCTGTACACGGCAATTCTTCAACAGTAAAGATTTGGGTTGGAACTTTTATCGCGTGTGCAACACTCGCTTCAGGAATTTGTGCCGTGATTATTCTGGATAAATTGCGAGAAGTACTGAGAGCATCTCATGTGCACCACAGGCACTATTTGGCAGCGCTCTTACTCGTTGTCACCGCACTTTATGGAACAGGTGCGATTTTTTGGACAGCAGGCGCCGGCGCAGACTCGACAGTGAGAAGCAATAAAGCCACTGTGATTCCTGCATTCCTAGGTGTAGAAAAAAGCACAAAGACTCTAGTTATTCGTCAGGTAAGAGCAAATGGAGAGAAAGAATTGCAGTTCTCCATATCAAGGGGGAGGGAACTCTTCTTAGGTGACCCAGATGTTTCTCCCAATACCGTCCCTGCCATTGATACAGCAGTAAGAGATCTAATCGATGGATCCGGATTATCGACGAGCGATCTTCTCTCTCGCTTTGGAATTAAATATGTATTTGTGAAAAATCCTGCAAGTGAAGAAGTTATCCGTGCCATAGATGGTTTGGGTGGCTTCACCCGCACATCAGCAACGAATGCTGGAATTATCTGGAAAGTTTCAGGTGCGACCGGCAGATTAATTTTCACTGATTCAAATGGAAAACGTCAGAACTTGGAAAGTGGAGAAATCGGTGTCCGAACATCATTACCTGGACCAGGAACGCTCACACTGACCGAAAATTTCAGTCGCTCGTGGCGAGTGCTCAAAGATGGGCAATATTTAGAGCGAAGTAAAAACGAAAATGGGCTACCAACATTTACGGCACTTTCAGGTGGTGAGTTTTCACTCATTCATGACGGAACTACTCGTCGAGGCCTACTGTCGCTGCAGTTCATCTTTCTTGTCAGTGTGATCGTTCTTGCTCTTCCGGCTGGACGTCGTAAATCTCAAATTTCCGAGAAAGAACTTGCATGAAACTACGCCGCCCAGCACTCGTTATCTCGCTTCTGGCCATAGTTCTAGTCAGCAGTAATTATCTAGATAATTCAGTTTTCTCAAGCGGTTTTACCAAGAATTATCCAGTTGTTGTCTGTCCACCAACTCTTCCCGGTTTAGCTTCACAAGTTTCTGTTTCGGGCAAGAAAACACAGTATCGATATGTGGCAAGCAAGAAAACAACGATGTCACCTACTGGATTTGCTCGACTTCCAATAACTAAAGATGCAGTTCTCATTGATGCAGTAGGCATTACACCAACAATCTGGCAGAGCAGAAGTGGAAGTTGGGCCGGGGGAACAATTTGTTCCGGGCCAATTTCTTCACAATGGTTTGTTGGAGGCACTGCCGATATCACTAGTAAAGGCCGACTACTAATAGTAAATAGCGGTTTGAGCGAGGCAATCATCGATGTATCCGTGTGGAGTGAATCGGGTGCACAAGCGATTAAAGTTCTAACAATTCCTGCACGCTCATATAGTGTTCAAGGCTTAGATTCACTTGCGCCAGGTGAATCTAAGTTAGTAATAAATGTTTCAGCTCGTGCAGGTCGCATCAATGCCTTTGTAGTTGATGAACGCGGTAAAGGATTACGCGGCCTGGGTGGAGATATGGTCAATTCTGTTGAAGATGTTGCAAAGGTCCAAGTCATACCTGCGATACCAAATCAAAGTCCAAGAAATAATAGAAGTGCAAAAGCTGAATACACACTTCGCGTTCTTGCACCGGGTCAACTTGATGCAAGAATCACCGCAGAAGTTTTATCTGCTGATGGACGATTTATTCCAGTTGGACTAAATCAACGCGTGATCAAAAAAGGGCTTGTTACAGAATTTAAGATCGTACCTGATGTTCCGGCACGCGCATTTGCTCTTCGCGTAACTTCAGACGAACCAGTTGTGTCATCAATCTTTTCAAGAGTCGTGGTTTCGGGCCGAAGTGATTTTCTGTGGAGTACACCTGCATCGCCACTGCAAGAAATGTCCATAGCAGTCTCTGGACTGACTCCATTGTTTGTATTTGCCGGGGATAAAATTGACGTCACTCTTGATACACGATTCTCAAATGGAAAACATAAGATTGCTCGTGTAAAGGCGAGCGATATTGCAACGTGGCGAGTGCCAAATAATGCACGAGTAGTAACAATCGCTCAGACAAGCAAGGGAGTCACAGGGGGAGCCTTAGTTAGCTCTGTGAATGGTTATGGATATATTCCATTGACCCCTGGAAGCATTCTTACAAAAGCATCAATTCCACTTTCTAATATTCGTGTCTTGAATCCCTAATAATCGGCCACCCCACTAATCTTTGAGGTATGGCGTCACAGGCAAAGTTAGGTAGAAGTTGTTCGCGAGTGAGTTGTCGCTCCGCAGCAACTATGACCCTTACTTATATCTATGCAGATTCAACTGCAGTGCTTGGCCCTCTTGCTACATTTTCTGAACCACATTCATATGATCTTTGTGTATCCCATGGCCAGCGCCTCACCGTTCCGCAGGGGTGGAATGTCATACGACAAGAGATTAATCAAGATGTGAGTGGACCTACCGACGATGATCTCATGGTCATTGCAGATGCGGTGCGTGAAGCAGCAAGTACAAATACAACGGATGAATCAAGTTCTACCAATTCGAATGTGCAATCTAATATTGGTCGACGCGGTCACTTGCGCGCCGTGCCAACCAATTACTAATAATGAGCGCTCATCAGATTCCTGCAATATTTAAAGCATATGACATTCGCGGTTTAGTTGATTCTGAAATAACACCAGATTTCACTTTTGCAACTGGAGTTGCATTTGCTCGATTCTTACAGCAAGAACGTGAACCTGGATCAGTAGTAATTGGTGAAGATATGCGTCCGTCATCTCCAGTTCTGGCAGATGCATTTTCAGCAGGAGTCACTTCTCAAGGATTAGATGTAAATCGAATCGGATTAGCATCAACAGATATGTTGTACTTTGCATCAGGAAAACTCAATCTTCCTGGAGCCATGTTTACCGCAAGTCATAACCCAGCTGAATACAACGGTATAAAGCTGTGTCTCAGTGGAGCTCGTCCAATTGGTAAAGAATCTGGATTGCTAGCGATTGAAAACTTTGTACGCCAAGGTTCGCCCATGTATATCCGCTCCATGGGAGTTGAAAAAGAAGTTGAGATGCTCACGGATTATGTCGATTATTTATTATCTTTAGTAGATATATCAGAGATGCGTCGACTCAAAATTGTTGTTGATGCTGGAAATGGAATGGCTGGATACACAGCTCCTGCAATATTTGAACGCCTCAATGTAGAACTAATCCCATTATATTTTGAACTTGATGGAACTTTCCCAAATCATGAAGCAAACCCCATAGATCCAAAGAACCTTCGAGATTTACAGAAGGCAGTAAAGAAGCATAATGCCGATTTAGGATTGGCATTTGATGGTGATGCCGATCGTTGCTTCTTAGTAGATGAGAACGGTGAGACCGTAAATCCTTCTGACCTCACGTGCTTAGTTGCAGCAAGAGAATTAGCACGCGTACCGGGGTCAACAATAATTTATAACTTGATTTCTTCTAGAGCTGTTCTCGAAGTTATTGAAGAAAATAGCGGCAAAGGATTGCGAAGTCGAGTTGGTCATTCATATATCAAAAAAATGATGGCTGATAGTGGAGCAATATTTGGTGGAGAGCATTCAGGGCACTTTTATTTCAAAGATTTTTGGCGCGCGGATTCTGGAGCGCTAGCGGCATTGCATGCAATTGCAGCACTTGGATCGAATAAAGTATCAATATCAAAAATACTAAAGCCATATCAACGCTATGTATCAAGTGGTGAAATAAATTCAGTTGTATCAGATGCTCCTGCAGAGATGAAAAAAATCGAAGAAAAATATGGTTCTCAATCTGGCGTCGAGATTGATCGCCTTGATGGATTGAGCGTCAATGGCGATACCTGGTGGTTCAATCTTCGTTCATCAAATACAGAGCCACTGCTTCGCCTCAATGTAGAAGCGAAGACGCAGGCGCGCATGGAGAAGGTACGTGATGAGGTTCTCAATGCAATCAAGGGTAAGTAAGCGCTGTAAACGCGCCCTTTTTGACGCGGGACGGTAACCTATCTCCCTGACCAAGAGGAGAACGATTGTGAATGTACCTGTAACCGCCACTATTCCACGTCACGAGATTGCTGATGCATCTCTTGCTGCCCAAGGGCGCAAGCGCATCGAATGGGCAGAGCGCAATATGCCTGTGCTTGCACAAATTCGCGAACGTTTTGAAAAGTCACAGCCATTTGCAGGTATTCGCATTGCAGCATGCATGCACGTAACAACAGAGACTGCAAACTTAATGCGCGTACTCAAAGCAGGCGGAGCAGAGATCGCTCTTTGTGCATCAAATCCTCTTTCAACTCAAGATGACACAGCAGCAGCTCTAGTTCACGAATATGGAATTAGCGTATTTGCTCGCAATGCAGTTGACCGTGATGGTTATTACGCACACCTCAATGCAGCACTTGATATCGAGCCACACCAAGTCTTCGATGATGGATGCGACCTCGTAAATACACTCCACACAACACGTCAAGAATTGATTCCAAATATCACTGGTGGTTGCGAAGAAACAACAACAGGAGTTATCCGACTAAGCCAAATGGCAAAAGAAGGCGCTCTTCGTTTCCCAATGATTGCTGTCAATGACACAGATACAAAGCACATGTTTGATAACCGTTACGGAACAGGTCAGTCAACTCTCGATGCAGTATTTCGTGCGACAAACTTCTTACTTGCTGGACGCATTGTCGTAGTAGCTGGTTTTGGATATTGCGGTAAAGGTGTTGCCGAGCGCGCAAAGGGTATGGGCGCAGATGTAATCGTTACTGAAATTGATCCAACTAAGGCACTTGATGCAATGATGCAGGGATTCCGCGTTATGCCAATGCTTGAAGCAGCCAAAGTTGGCGATGTCTTTATTACTGTTACTGGTAACCGCGATGTACTTCGTGATGAACATTTTGCAGTCATGAAAGATGGAGCAATCATGGCTAACTCTGGCCACTTCGATATTGAAATCGATGTTGCATGGCTTGAAAAGAATGCAAAGAGCAAGAATGCAAAAATGCGCCACCAAACAGATGAGTACGCACTCTCTGATGGCCGTCGCTTACTTCTTATTGCTGAAGGACGTTTGGTAAACCTTGGTGCAGCTGAAGGTCATCCTGCATCAGTTATGGATATGTCTTTTTCTGATCAGGCACTCACTGCCGAATATCTTGTTAAAGAGGCGAAGAATCTCAAGCCAGGGTTACATGAAGTTCCAACGTATATTGATAAGGAAGTTGCAAAACTTAAGCTCATCAGCATGGGTGGTCATATCGATGTACTAACACCAGCTCAAGATCTTTACTTGAACTCGTGGGAACACGGTAGCTAACAATGACTCTGGTTATGGTCGTCGATGACGATCAGGACCTTGCCGAAATGCTTAGCATCGTTCTCAACGGTGCTGGAATTGATGTTGATTTAGTTGCCCGTGGTGATGAAGTTCTAGAAGTCTTTAGAAATAATCCACCAGATTTAGTTCTACTCGATGTCATGCTTCCAGGAATCAATGGAATCGAAGTATGTAAGTTGATTCGAGCAGAATCAATGGTTCCAATCGTTATGTTGACTGCAAAAGGTGATACCCAGGATGTAGTTCTTGGCCTTGAAGCAGGGGCAGATGATTACATGGTCAAACCTTTTCGCCATCCTTCAGAATTGATAGCACGCATCAAAACACGTCTTCGTCGAACCAATTCAGATATTGCTGGATTGCTTGCAATTAGTGATCTTTCAATTGATGTTCAAGCCCATCATGTGCTTCGCGGTAATAAAGTTATTTCACTTACTCGCCTCGAATTTGATTTACTCGTTGCCCTTGCTAAAGAGCCAGGACGTGTATTTACTCGAGATGCACTTTTGAGTGAAGTTTGGGGTTACCGCCATTCCACGGATACACGCCTAGTCAATGTCCATGTACAGAGATTACGTTCAAAAATCGAACACGATCCAGAAAACCCAGAAATAGTTGTAACGGTACGCGGAGTTGGTTACAAAGCAGGAGCATTGGTACATTCATAAAATGCAAAGAGCGAACTTTCGACTAGGTAGCTCTCTAGCATTTCGTGTAATTCTTTCAACAGTTTTGCTCTCATTATCAGTGGTCTGGCTAACTGGTTCAGCGCTCAACAATCAACTCTCAAAAGGTGTAAAACAAGTAAACCTGGATTCGGCAATAGTCGAAGCGCGATCTACTTTCTTCAACGCTCAATATCGATTAGCTCTTGTGCAAGGCGAAGCTGAACCAATCATTCGCACCCTAATAAATGATGTAATCACCTCTGCTACAAGTCTTGGAACTACAGAAAATGCGAGACAGATTGCATTTCTAAAAACTCCTGGTCAACAGGGTACAAAATACGATTATCAAGTTACCTCCGAATTCTTGAGTCCAAATTCAATTGCTGAGAGTTTTAAGACTAAGGTAAGAAAATCCTCAGAACTCCAATGGATGTATTCATCGTTCGCATATCCAGGAAACATATCGACCCCCGTGATAATTCTTGGCGATAAAGTAAAAGTTCCCAATGCGGGCCAATATGAACTCTATTTATTCATCTCTTTAGCAAGCCAAAACACAACCTTGGAGCTAATCCGTAGCTCACTTTTACTTACAGGATTTGCTCTCCTGGTTTTGATTGGGTTGATTACATGGCTTGTAGTAAGACAAGTTGTAAGACCTGTTCGAGAAGCCGCTCGAATTGCAACAGAGTTTACAAGTGGTGATTTTCGTCAACGTATGGATGTTCATACACGTGATGAAATATCCACCCTTGGTCATGCATTCAATGAGATGGCAGAGTCATTAGAAAAACAGATTGCCCGACTTGAAAACCTCTCGAGAGTTCAACAGCGTTTTGTTTCAGATGTGTCCCACGAATTGCGCACACCATTGACTACCTTGCGAATGGCATCAGAAATTATTCATAGTGCTCGCGAATCATTTGATCCCAATGTTTCTCGTTCTGCAGAACTCTTAGTTGCCCAACTCGATAGATTTGAGCGACTTCTCGAAGACTTGCTTGAAGTGAGTCGCTTTGATGCAGAAGTAGCAGTTCTTGAAGGTGTTGATTTTGACATTGTTAATCTAGCCAGACGTTGTATTGAAGATCTGACCCTTGTCGCCTCTCAAAATTCAACTTCAATGGAGCTAAAAGTCTCTGATGAATCCATCATGCTCAATGCGGATATTCGTAGAGTTGAACGCATTCTTCGCAATTTGCTCACTAATGCAATTGATCATGCTGATGGCAAACCTATTGAGGTAACCATTATGCATTCTGAACATGATGTGGCAGTTGGCGTACGTGACTATGGAATTGGAATTGAACCTCACCTATTGAGTCGAGTATTTGATCGCTTCTGGCGTGCCGATCCATCGCGCGCACGGGTCCGCGGAGGAACGGGTTTAGGGCTTTCAATAGCGCTTGAAGATGCACGATTGCATAATGGTGAATTAGAAGCATGGGGACGCCCACGCCATGGTGCTCATTTTGTGCTGACTCTTCCACGTCGAGAAAGATCAAGTATTGAAGCGCGATTGATAACACTCAAACCAGCGACCTAGTATCCACAACTATTTACAGGTTTATTTCTAAAACCTTAGTTCTTGTAATAATTCTCTATGCAGTTGATTCAAGAACTCTCATCGCTAATATTTCCTAGCCGATGTATAGGATGCATGCAATTAGGTCCAACCATTTGTTCGCAATGTCGCCTTTCATGGCACCCACATATTTTTAGGACACATGTCGATAATCTCCCCGTCACATCATCAATTATTTATTCGCCTATCGCAGCTCGAATATTGGTTGCCGCAAAGGAAGCGAATCGAAAAAGTGCGGATACATTGATAATTGATGCCATGCAGCATGTTTTAGAAAACTATAAAGGAGATATTACAAATCTCACTTTCATCCCTATGCCATCATCGAAAAAAGCGCGAAGAAAGCGCGGTCGAAACTTTATAGAATTCGTTTGCAAAGAATTGAATGTTTCATATTCAAGTATTCTTTTTCATCAAAGAAGCGTAAAAGACCAAAGTGGACTCAATGCCCAAGAGCGTAGATTGAATCTAGTTGGTGCTTTTGGTCTGAAAGGTAGTGTGAGAATTTATGGAGATATTGTTTTAATCGATGATGTAGTTACAACGGGCTCGACTCTACGAGAGGCTCGGAGGGCGCTTTCCGCAGGCGGGCTACAGGTTTCGGCTGCAATTACCGCCTGCGTCGCTCAACCCCTACGATAGGGGGATTGATTCTCGTGGAGCTAAGCAAGCCCATGTGATTAGAAAAGGTGAGGTATATGCCAGCGTTTTTCGATCGAATGTTGCGTGCAGGTGAAGGACGCCAACTTCGTGAACTTGAAAAACTCGTAAAACTGGTTAATGCCCAAGAAGAACGTATCTCAGCATTATCCGATGAGGATTTGCGTAATCAGACATCAATCTTTAGATCACGCCTTGATCAAGGGGAAACTCTTGATGATTTATTGCCAGAGGCATTTGCAGTTGTTCGCGAGGCAGCAAAGCGCACATTAGGGCAGCGTCATTACGATGTTCAACTTATGGGTGGCGCAGCAATGCATCGCGGAAATATTGCGGAAATGAGAACTGGTGAAGGAAAGACACTTGTTGCAACGTTACCTTCTTACCTCAATGCACTTGCAGGTAAAGGTGTGCATGTAGTTACAACCAATGATTATCTAGCCGAGCGCGATAGCGAATGGATGGGACGTATTCATCGCTTCCTAGGTCTACGAGTTAGCGTGATTCTTGCGAACATGAC
>CAIZPZ010000239.1:0-2943 GCA_903934975.1 uncultured Actinomycetes bacterium
CCTTCATCGACAATAATGGAACAGTGAAGCGGGCAACTGGTGAGAATATTTCAACCTCAATTACCGGTGATTTATACCTCTCGGAGTATCAAACAATCGCCGACCGACTAGGGGGAGTTGCTCCTCTTTTGATCCTATTGGTCTCATTACTAGCTGCATTGCCAATAAATAGGAGAGTCTCTGTCCAATGAAAACCGTTGCCAGAGCCGTCATTTTGATTCCTACCTACAACGAAGCAACATCCATCGTTGAACTACTTAACTCGCTCAACCAGATACAAAGTAGAGAGAATTTCAGCGTTGTAGTTCTCGACGATAATTCACCAGATAAGACTGCAGATATTGTCGATTCAATGAAATTATCCTGGGTACAGGTAATTAGACGATCAGGAAAAGCAGGCTTAGGTGCGGCATATCGTGCGGGATTTTCCCAAGTTTTAAAGAATAGTGAATATCAATACATCGTTACGATGGATGCAGATGGCTCACATAGAGTTGAAGATCTTCCAGCGATGCTCAATGCAGCTCGTAGCCAAGCTACAGATTCAAAGGTAATTGTTCTCGGCACCAGATGGATGCCAGGAGGTTCAGTAGTTAACTGGCCTCGAAGTCGACAATTACTCTCGAAATCAGGTACCAAATATGCGCGTTTAGCACTTCGCATTCCACTCAATGATCTCACCGGTGGTTTTCGTATCTATAGTCGCTCACTATTGCTCTCACTGAATTTAGATCAGATGTTTGCGACTGGATATTGTTTTCAAATTGAGATGGCGATGGCAAGTGATTTAGCTAGTGCTAAGAAAATTGAAGTTCCAATTACCTTTGTGGAACGAATCAATGGCGTATCTAAGATGAGCAGAGCGATAGTTATCGAAGCTTTGTGGCAGACAACCCTCTGGGGCCTTGCTCGTACCTTTAGACCTAACGCCGATAAGTTACATTATGTAAAGTAATTAAGAATCGGTCAGGCAAAGCTCTCGATTGGCTCGCAGGAGCAGACCAGGTTCCTATCCCCGTAAGCCCCATCTATACGCCCTGTAGTCGGCCAATACTTGCCCTTCTGACCGATTAACTCACCTGGAATGAGTCCGGTAAAGGTTGAAGGAAAAGCTCCACGTTCGCGGCTATAACTGCGATCCCAATTGCTGGTGGCAATCGCTCCCACTGTATGAGGTGCATGGCGAAGAGCTGAATCTTCCACAGCTACCTTCCCCTCAGTTATCTCATCGATTTCGAATTTAATGGCAATCATGGCATCGATAAAGCGATTCATTTCGAGGATATCTTCAGATTCAGTCGGTTCAATCATCAAAGTTCCAGGAACCGGAAATGACATCGTCGGTGCATGGAATCCGAAATCCATCAGACGCTTTGCAACATCATCAACAGTTACCCCGCTGACCTTTGTAATCTCCCGTAAATCAAGGATGCACTCGTGTGCAACGAGTCCTTTCTCGCCGGTGTAGAGAACAGGGAAGTAATTCTTCAGGCGGTGAGCCATGTAATTTGCGCTCAAGATAGCGACCTCAGTTGCATGAGTGAGACCCGCTCCCCCCATAAGTCGAATGTAAGCCCATGAAATCGGCAAGATACTTGCTGATCCAAATGGCGCAGCCGAGATTGGTCCTGGACCTGTTGTAGGTCCGGCCGTTGCATCGAGTGGATGGTTAGGTAAGAACGGTGCAAGGTGTGCGCGAGCAATAACTGGACCAACGCCCGGTCCCCCACCACCATGTGGAATACAGAAAGTCTTATGGAGATTGAGGTGCGAAACATCAGCGCCAAATTTTCCGGGTTGCGCCAAACCAACAAGTGCATTGAGATTTGCACCATCGACATATACCTGACCGCCTGCGTTATGTACCGCTTCGCAGATTTGAGAGATTGCAGATTCAAAGACGCCATGCGTTGATGGGTAGGTAACCATCAGCGCAGCAAGAGCTCCTGCGTGTTCAGCAATCTTTGAATTGATGTCATCGAGACTGACATTGCCTTGTTCATCACAAGCAATTACGACGACTTTCATTCCAGCCATTACTGCACTTGCAGCATTGGTGCCGTGAGCACTGGATGGAATCAAACAAATCGTGCGAGCTTGATCTCCTCGTGAATCGTGATAATTTCGTATCGCAAGAAGCCCGGCGAATTCACCTTGGCTGCCAGCATTTGGTTGAAGAGAAACAGCGTCATAGCCAGTGATATCGACTAACCACTGCGAGAGCTGGGAAATCAATTTACGTGATCCAGCGCTTTGGTCGGCCGGTGCAAATGGATGCAACGATGAAAATTCAGGCCATGTCACCGCTTCCATCTCGGTAACAGAGTTCAACTTCATTGTGCATGAACCCAATGGAATCATTGTGCGATCGAGTGCAAGGTCGCGGTCTGAGAGCGTGCGCAGATAACGCATCATCGAGGTTTCAGAGTGGTACGTATTGAAAACTGGATGTTTAAGGAATTCAGAAGTTCTCTTTACCGCCGGTGCGATACCGCTCCCCTGGGCCGATTTACCTTCGACTCCGAATACAGAGAGAATCTCCTTGAAAATAGCGGGAGTGATTGTTTCATCCAGAGAAATTCGTACATGGCTGGCATCAACGACACCTAGATTAATTCTTGACGCACGTGCCTTTGCGTGAATCGCAGAGGCATCAGAGACCTTAATAGTCAGAGTATCGAAGTAACTCTTATTCACTGCATCAACAACCGTTGCTAGCTGAGATGTAAAGTCCTGAATGCGAGATGCGATAGCTGTTAGACCCTTTGGCCCATGCCACATCGCATAGAAGGCGCTCATGTTTGCAAGGAGAACCTGAGCCGTGCAGATATTGCTGGTCGCTTTATCGCGACGAATATGTTGTTCGCGAGTTTGTAACGCTAATCGAAATGCAGGATTGCCATGGGAATCAACGCTCTGACCAATGAGTCGACCTGGAAGAGA
>CAIZPZ010000240.1:0-4544 GCA_903934975.1 uncultured Actinomycetes bacterium
ACCAGTAGGCGGATTGCTCGACATTCTTGAGAGCTATGCATTTATTCGCACAGCTGGATACCTTCCTGGTCCAAACGATGTTTATGTGTCATTGCAGCAAGTACGCCGTAACGGATTACGTAAAGGCGATGTAGTTACAGGACAAGTACGCCAACCACGTGAAGGTGAGCGCAAAGAGAAGTTCAATGCACTCATTACTTTGGAAACTGTCAATGGAGCAACTCCTGAAGAGTCACGCAATCGCGTTGAATTTTCTAAGTTAGTTCCACTCTATCCACAAGAGCGTTTGCGTCTTGAGACAGAGCCAAACATTTTGACTACTCGCGTTATTGACTTGATTTCACCAATTGGTAAGGGTCAGCGCGGACTTATTGTTTCACCACCTAAAGCTGGTAAGACAATGGTTCTGCAAGCAATTGCAAATGCGATTACAACAAATAATCCAGAGTGTCACTTGATGGTTGTTCTAGTTGATGAGCGACCAGAAGAAGTTACAGATATGCAACGCTCTGTAAAGGGTGAAGTAATCGCATCAACATTTGATCGTCCAGCCGATGACCACACCACTGTTGCAGAACTTGCAATTGAGCGCGCAAAGCGTCTTGTTGAACTTGGACACGATGTTGTCGTGCTTCTCGATTCAATTACACGCCTTGGCCGTGCCTACAACATTGCAGCCCCAGCATCAGGTCGAATCCTTTCTGGTGGCGTTGATTCAGCTGCTCTCTATCCACCAAAGAAGTTCTTTGGTGCCGCACGTAATATTGAAGATGGCGGATCACTCACCATTCTTGCAACAGCCCTTGTCGACACAGGTTCACGTATGGATGAAGTTATCTTCGAAGAGTTCAAGGGAACTGGAAATATGGAACTCATCCTTGATCGTCGTCTTGCAGATAAGCGAATATTCCCAGCCGTCAACGTTGTTGCATCAGGTACTCGTAAAGAAGAAATTCTTATGGGAACAGAAGAGCTCAACATTGTTTGGAAACTTCGTCGCGTTCTTCATGCACTTGAACCACAGCAAGCACTTGAACTATTGCTTGAAAAGATGAAGGGAACAAAGTCCAACGTTGAATTCTTGATGCAGATCCAGAAGACAACAGTGGGCCCAGGTAACGAATAAGCACGCTCAGATTTCTCAGTTGAGGGGCTCATCGCCTACTCTTTGGGGGTAACCGAAGCGCCTGGTTCACGTTCTTGTTCGCAAGACGACCCAGGCATATGAAAGGGAAAAAAATGAAAGCAGATATTCATCCAGAATATAAAGAAACACAGGTCACCTGTGGTTGTGGCGAAAAGTTTGTAACTCGCTCAACAGTTGCAAGCGGTTCAATTTATGTTGAAGTCTGCTCTGTATGTCACCCGTTCTATACCGGCAAGCAGCGCATCCTCGATACTGGTGGACGCGTAGCTAAGTTCGAAGAGCGTTTCGGTAAGAAGAAGTAGCTTTCCTAAAGACCGCAATCTCGCTACCAGAAATGGTGGCGGTTGCGGTTTTTTGCTTTCTATAAGTATGTAGTCACATCTATTTGAGGAAGGAGAAGCCAGATGACAAATGATCGTTTCGCATCTGCACATGAAATGGTGCGCGAATATGCAGAACTTGAATTGAAGATGGCTGATCCCACAATTCATGATGATCAAGGTAAAGCCCGATTACTCGGTCGCCGCTATGCACAATTAGGTCCTGTTGTTGCAGGATTTCATGCATGGAAGAGTGCCGAAGATGATCTAGTTGCAGCACGCGAACTTGCTGAAGTTGATGCAGATTTTGCAAGTGAGATTCCTGCACTTGAAGAAGCACGCGACAATGCAGCCACAAAATTAGAGGAATTACTTCTTCCTCGTGACCCTAATGATGATCGCGATGTTATTTTGGAAGTAAAGGCTGGAGCAGGCGGGGATGAATCTGCACTCTTCGCTGGAGATTTGTTGCGCATGTATCTGCGGTACGCGGAAAAACATGGCTGGAAGACTGAAGTAATTGATGCCACTGAGAGTGAAATGGGTGGTTATAAAGATATTTCAATCGCTATCAAATCAAAAGGTATTGCCGCACCTGGTGAATCACCCTATGCTCGATTGAAATTTGAAGGCGGAGTGCATCGCGTGCAGCGCGTTCCTGAAACTGAATCACAAGGTCGAATTCACACCTCCGCTGCTGGTGTTTTGATTTTGCCTGAAGCAGAAGAGATTGACGTAGATCTCAATATGAATGATGTTCGAGTCGATGTATATCGCTCATCAGGTCCTGGTGGACAGAGCGTAAATACAACGGATTCAGCTGTGCGCCTGACGCATGTTCCTACTGGAATTGTTGTTTCATGTCAGAACGAAAAGAGTCAATTACAGAACAAAGAATCGGCTCTGCGTATTTTGCGTGCCCGACTATTGGCTGATGCACAAGAAAAGGCTGATGCTATTGCTTCAGCAGAACGCAAAAGCCAGGTGCGCACAGTAGATCGCAGTGAACGAATTCGCACATATAACTTTCCAGAAAACCGTTTGAGTGATCACCGCGTAAATTTCAAATCTAATAACTTAGATTCTGTTCTCAATGGCGAGCTAGACGATGTTATTCAAGCGCTACTAGATGCCGATAAGGCTGCGCGTCTGGCATCTACAAGCTAACTCTTATGAATATCAAAGAGTTGTTACGCCAGGCTAAGAGTCAATTAGATGAATCTGGTATTTCACAAGTAGATGCTGAACATTTATTGGCACACTGTCTTGGGGTAACAAGAATGGATTTACATAATCCGGTGATTTTGGAAAGCACTCTTGCAACCATTGGCGATGAACAGACTATTGAGGAAACCTTTGCAACTTTAGTAGAGCGCAGAATTGGTTTTGAGCCTTTGCAATACCTCACTGGCACAGCCCCATTTCGTCACTTAGAGATTGAAGTGGGACCAGGTGTGTTAGTGCCCCGTCCTGAAAGTGAACTATTAGTTGAAGCTGTGCTACAACATATTTCTAACATGGAGGGAATAGTTAGCGTTGTTGATCTCGGTGCTGGGTCAGGCGCGCTCTCACTTGCTATTGCGACAGAGGCAAAGAATGCACGAGTTATCGCAGTTGAAAAAAGTGCTGATGCAATCATCTGGCTAAAGCGCAATGTTTCTAGAATTGATGAGAAAGTTCGAATTGTTGAAGGCGATGTTTCCGAAGTTCTCATTGGCGTGAAGTGTGATTTAGTCATTGCTAATCCACCATATATTCCTGATGATCAAGTACTACCTCGCGACGTCGCAGGCTTTGAACCTCATATTGCACTCTTTGGTGGCCCAACTGGAATTGAAATTCCTAGACAATTTATTGCAGCCGCGGCACGACTCTTGAAATCTGGGGGAGTCCTTGTTATTGAACATACAGAAGAGCAGGGTCTTGTCATTGAAGCGGAGTTGGCTCTAGATTTTGAGAACGTAGTTTTGCATCACGACCTCAACGATCGTCCACGATGGTCGAGTGCGGTAAGGAGATAACCATGGCCCAAGATATTGATCTAAAGTCTGGCGAACTACTGGCGCATGTGAGCGTTGCAGCGAAAGCAATTCGCGATGGATACTTGATTGCAATTCCGTTAGAGCACCATTACGCATATGCATGTGATGCTTTCAAAGCGGATTCAGTTCGAGCAATGCATGTTCTGCGCAGAGATGATTTAGGAATTGCTGCACAAGTACTTATCGCTGATGCAAAAACTGCTAGCGGTGTTGCGCGTGAAATCTCACCAAGTGCACAGGCACTCATGAAGAAATTTTGGCCTGGCATGCTCTCGTTTAATCTTCGCCCGCAAGTTGGTTTATCGTGGGATTTAGGTGATGCAGGAGCACTTGATCAAGTGAGTTTTCGAGTTCCGAAATCAAAATTTATCCGTGAGGTTCTCAAAGAGATTGGTCCGCTAGCAATTGCTAGTGCTGCTTTTGCAAAGCAATCTCCAATTCGAAAAATCTCTGACATTCATGTTTTGGAATCTGCACTAGCAGCAAAGTTTGATGCTGGCCTTTTGAAGAAAGGCGCTCTCTCAACAGTTTTAGAGGCTGATAACGGGGGAATCACAATGGTGCGTGAAGGAGCAATCACCTTAGATGAGATACACGCCATAGCCCCTGAGGTATCCAGGCAACTTTCATAACCAGGCTATAAGGTTTGACCATGTCTTCAGAAACTTTTTATGGCCCAGATTTCGGACTTCTCAGCAAGCAAGATCCGGATGTTGCATCAATGCTGCTCTCTGAGCTCAAGCGACAACAACAGAATTTGCAACTCATTGCATCTGAGAATTTCACTTCCCGTGCAGTCCTTGCTGCACTCGGTTCAACACTTTCAAATAAATATGCCGAAGGTTATCCAGGTAAGCGTTATTACGGTGGCTGCGAAGAGGTAGATAAAGTCGAAGTTTTAGCAATTGATCGCGCTAAAGAATTATTTGGTGCAGAGCATGCAAATGTGCAGCCTCACTCAGGAGCAAGTGCGAATGTTGCTGTATATCAAGCATTTACAAAGCCAGGAGACACAATCCTTGCAATGTCATTGCC
>CAIZPZ010000241.1:0-11285 GCA_903934975.1 uncultured Actinomycetes bacterium
ACCAAATTTTCTTCCAAGGACATGCAAGCCCTGGAATGTATGCACGTGCATTTTTAGAGGGACGCTTTAGCGAAAATCAACTCGATGGTTTCCGTCAAGAACTTTCACATCCAGGTGGAGGATTATCTTCTTATCCTCATCCACGTTTGATGCCAGATTTTTGGCAATTCCCAACAGTGTCAATGGGAATTGGTCCGCTCAATGCAATTTATCAAGCACGTTTCAATCGTTACATGCACAACCGTGGAATCAAAGATACAATCCAGCAACATGTGTGGGCATTTCTTGGTGACGGTGAAGTAGATGAGGTTGACACTTTAGGTGCAATTGGTCTTGCTACACGAGAGAAGTTAGATAACCTCACTTTCGTAGTCAACTGTAATTTGCAGCGCCTCGATGGTCCTGTGCGCGGTAATGGAAAGATTATTCAAGAGCTTGAATCAATATTTGGTGGAGCGGGCTGGAATGTAATCAAGGTTGTGTGGGGTCGCGAATGGGATCCGCTATTGGCACAAGATCGCGAAGGCGCACTTGTAAACCTTATGAATACAACTCTTGATGGAGATTTCCAAACATTCAAAGCAGAATCTGGAAAGTACATTCGCGATAACTTCTTTGGTCGCGATCCACGTACTGCTGCAATGGTTGGCAATTGGAGCGATGATCAGATTTGGAACCTCAAGCGCGGTGGCCATGATTACCGCAAGCTCTTCGCTGCATACACGGCAGCGATGCAGAGCAATGGTCGCCCAACAGTAATTTTGGCTAAGACAATCAAGGGTTGGACACTTGGTTCTCACTTCGAAGGTCGTAACTCAACGCACCAGATGAAGAAGATGACTCTTGAAGATATTCAACTATTTCGCGATCGTTTATTTATTCCTATTGCTGATGAGAAACTCGATAAGTATTTGCCACCGTATTACCGTCCAGCACCTGACTCACCAGAAATGAAATATCTGGAAGAGCGCCGTGCTGCCCTTGGTGGTTCGATTCCTCGTCGTCGTGCGATTTCTAGGCCACTACCTCAACCTGATGATTCAGTTTATGAATCAGTTCGACGTGGTTCTGGCCAACAAGAAATCGCAACAACTATGGCATTTGTGCGAATGCTCAAAGATCTCATCAAAGATCCAGGACTTGGCTCACGCATTGTTCCAATCATTCCTGATGAGGCTCGCACCTTTGGTATGGATTCACTATTTCCAACACTGAAAATTTATTCACCTCATGGTCAGCAATACACAGCAGTGGACCGCGAATTGATGCTCTCGTATAAGGAATCAACATCGGGTGTCATTCTTCACGAAGGTATCAATGAGGCTGGCTCAGTTGCCTCATTTACTGCAGTTGGTTCTTCATATTCAACACATAACGAACCAATGATTCCTATCTATATTTTCTATTCAATGTTTGGTTTCCAGCGCACAGGAGATGCTTTCTGGGCCGCAGCAGATCAAATGACTCGTGGCTTTGTTATGGGAGCAACTGCTGGTCGCACAACGCTCAATGGTGAAGGCCTGCAACACGAAGATGGCCACTCGCATCTATTGGCTGCAACTAATCCTGCTGTTGTTTCATACGATCCAGCATTTGCATACGAAGTTGGTCATATCTTCAAAGATGGTTTGCGCCGTATGTATGGTGAAAAAAGTGAGAACATTTTCTATTACATGACTATTTACAATGAGCCATACATGCATCCTGCAGAGCCAGAGAATTTAGATCTTGAAGGCTTGCTCAAAGGAATTTACCTCTACGCACCAGGTATGAAGCAGAAGAAGAAGCGCACTCAGATCTTGGCATCAGGTGTTGCTCTGAACTGGGCTCTCAAAGCACAGAAATTGCTCGAAGAAGATTGGGGCGTATCAGCCTCTGTCTGGTCTGTGACTTCATGGAATGAGTTGCGCCGTGATGGTCTTGCAACTGATTCACATAATTTGCTCCATCCAGATTCAAAGAAGAGTGCATACATTTCACATAAATTAGCTGATGCACGCGGCCCAGTTATTGCTGTCAGTGATTTCATGCGCGCTGTACAAGATCAGATTGCACCTTGGATCGAAAATCCGTTCTACTCACTTGGCACCGACGGTTTTGGACTCTCTGATACTCGTGGAGCACTACGCCGTCACTTCAAGGTTGACGCAGAATCAATCACTGTTGCAACTCTGGCCCAGCTTGCAAAAGCTGGTGACGTAAATGAGAAACTAGTTCAGCAAGCAATTGATAAATATCGAATTTTTGATATATCTGCAGCAGATGCTGGCAATACAGAAGGCTCTGGCTGATTATTTAGTTGGTTTATGAACCACAGCATGAGCGAAATATGGAACAAATAGCAACATTACTGCTGGAATAAATAGAGCAAGTCCTAAGTTGGTTGCTTGCGCCGTCCAAGCAACTATCCACTTTGTAACAAATACGAGGAATACGTTTATCAGCATTACTTCAGCCATCACAATACTTGCTGGTGCACTTGATCGAGTATTGGCAGCATTGGTAAATATTGGACCAATAAATGATGAGCCCAATCCTGAAATGAACATTCCGATGAGTAAAACTAAAAGAGCAAGGTTCTGATTTTCTTTGCCCAATGCCATTGCTGCTGCAATAGATGCAAAGCAACCGACTCCAGCGCCTACAGCTCCAATTGTTACCAACTTTTCAATTGAGTGATTATCAAAAAGTTTATGGATAGCAAGTCGACCAAGAATCATTGCAACCATGAAAACAATGAATGGAATTGTATTCATTCCATTATCGAATCCCAATGTATCTTTGGCGAAAATCGTAATCCAGTCTCCAACAGCAAACTCGAGATAGGAAGCTAGTAATAGACCACCAGCTACAGCCTTATCAAAGTGAAAATTTGATATGAGAGTGCGTATGGAATAGTCGTTTTCAGGGCTCAGATCTGGGGCAAGCATTTCAGGTGATAGTAAATAGAAAATAACTAACATTGCTGAAAATACTAGGAGCGTCAAAATAGTTATATGCATTTGGAGCGAGACTCGTCCGACTAAGAATCCCGCCAATAGAGCAGATAACAAGGCTCCTGCACTCCACACTCCGCTGAGATGAGTCAGATGTATCTTGCCTGTTCTAGCTTGTAAATGGAAAGTTTGAGTCTGGTTGGCAATTACATATGCTGAAATCGCAGCACCAAAAATGATGTTGAATGGCAAAAATATTGCACTCGAAGTTGTGTGGACGAGAACAAAAAGGCAGAGCATAATTGTAATAATGGATGTGAAGTAAATAACCTTATTGCCATATCTATGAACCACATGGCCCATAGTAAGAAGACTGATAATTGATCCTATTGAGCCAGTACTAAGAATTGATCCAAACTGTCCATTTCCTAAATTCAGATTTGCTTTCAATTCTGGAAAACGCGGAGCAAGAGCCATAATGCCAAAACCAAATAAAAAGTAGGTATAACGCAACAAATCTAATTCGCGCTTAGGAGATATTTTTCTCATCAGTAGAGCGCATTCGCTAGGGCGCTACGGGCAGAAATAACGCGTGGGTCGGCAGGATCTACAAGAACAAAGAGAATGAGTAAGTGGTCCTTCGCTTTAGTTTTATCATCACCCGTATGGCTGCGAATAAAATCTAGTAAGCGATTGAAGGCTGCTTCAATATCCCCCGTTACAACAGACATATCGGCAGCATTTATCTGCAGGGCTACATCATCCACATTTTTATCGGCTTGGTTCTTGATGACTGCTGGATCTAAATTTTCTGTGCGAATAAGCAATTGAGTCTGTGCAAGACCTAATTTTGCAAAAGGATCATTTGGTTTTCTAGTAAGCAATTTCTTGTACGCACTTTCGGCGGTAATGAAATCCCCTGCCTCTAATGCAGCGAGCGCTTCATCTTCTTCTGGTTCGATTTTCTCAACTGGTGCCTCACCAATCCCCTGCTCGGCAGCGAGCGCTAAAACTTTATCGATTACTAAACGCACTTGAGCTTCCGGATAATTTTGTTCGAAAAGGGGAACCATCTGTTCTTTTATAAGGGCCACAGCAAATGGAATAGTTGCAACTTGTAGTGCTTGAGCAACTTGTGGCTGAGTATCTATATCCACGCGGGCAAGTAGCCATGCTCCCGCGCTTTCTTTTTCAATCTTTCCAAGGGTTGTAACCATCTCAACAGATTCAGGACTTCGCAGCGACCAGCAAATGATGATGACTGCTTTGGTGCGTGATGCAACGAGAATTTCAGAGGTCAAATTTGTAGGAGTAACTTCGATTCCAGCCATTGGGCCAGAACTTTCAACTTTTGGCTTTCCTAAGGAACTTAGATCCACCGCTCGTGCAAAATTAGGAGGCAGAGTCACTTGCTTATCCTATAGGACTGCTGGTTCAACTCCAGAATCTCGGCGAAATGGCAAGATGTCTTTGAAATATTCCTGAGTTGCAAATTCCAAGCCAACATCTTTTCCAGCCTTCTCATTGAGATACCAGCGATGTTCTAGTACTTCATGGAAGAGCTGAGCATGTTCAATCCGACCTCGAAGTGATTCAGGAACCATTGCAATGATTGGATTGAATACTTCGCGTAACCATTTACTTGCACTGACTTGAATCGCGGGACGAGGCTCTGCTTCACGGCCTCGATATCGATCAAATGATGCCAATAGACGCTTTGCTTGCAACTCTTCAGTCTCAAGTCCAGTGAGTTCGCGCAATCGTGCTTGGTGATAGCCCGCAGCAACAAGTTTTGGTTGGAATGAAAGCAACTTCGTCTCTCCATCTAGAGCAACAGATACTTCTTCAACAGCAAATCCAAGGTCTTGTAAGTGACGCATCGCTTTTTCAACTGCATGTCGATCTGATGGATCAAGAAATTGGGGCTCTTTCAGTGTTGCCCATAATCTGCGGTAGCGCTTTATGACTGCCTCACTTGCGCGAATTGGATCCATGCCGGGATAGAGAACACCAGATAGCGCCAAGTCATCGAGTTCTGCCGCCACATTGAAATGTGCAATCTCTAAGTCATGTTCACGTTGACCATCGCTGAGTGTCTTTTGAAACTCGCCAGTTTCAGCATCAACAAGGTATGCGGCAAAACCTTCGGCATCTCGGCGAAATAGAGTATTGGAAAGTGAGCAATCTCCCCACCAAAAACCTAAGAGGTGCAAGCGCACAAGCAAGAGAGCCAGTGCGTTGGCCATTGTTGTAATTTCATGTGCGGAGACCGCCCCCGATAAGAGCACGCGAAATGGCAGTGAGTAGGGCAAGAAACGAGTTGCTAGCGCACACGGCAATTCTTCGCCTTGCGGATTCTTACGGCCTTCAACGACGGCAATCGGTTCAACACTGGGAGCACCTAATTTATTGAGCTCTCGCAAAATTTTATATTCACGATTAGCAAATTCGGATACCGTTTCTTTTACTGCATACACTTCAGCATCAGGTGCGTCACTTGTTCGAACTAGGCGCACGATATGTCGTGAGATACCGCGCTTTTCTGCAAGTGATGGATCTTCGGGCCATTCTTCAAGACTTTGATGCCACGGCAAAACAGTGACAGCGGCGATTTCTTCACCAAGTCCCGTTATTCGAAGTGCCATAAGGTCATTATCTAGTATTTAGATTACGAAGAGATGAACACGAGCCTATCGTGCTCAAGAATATGAGCAATCCCACTTTAGAATAGCGTCATGGTCATCAAAGCAACAATCAAGAAGACTCAAAAGAAGCTCAGTACTTCAATTTCGCGCAAAGAAAAAAGTGTGACTCCGCCAGATTATGGTGTCATGGGAGTTCCGATCAATCGCGCAAATCCATTCTATTTTGGATTTATTGCAACAACAGGAGCTCTCTGCGCAATTGTGCTTCTTCGCGCACTTGCTAGTACAAGCCAAATTTTTATCCTCATTCTTGTCGCACTCTTTTTAGCTACTGGACTCAATCCAGCGGTTGAAGCAATTCGCCGCCGTGGAACAACAAGGAGTCAAGCTGTTGCCCTTATTTTTATTCTTGTCATTGCATTTGTTGTCTTCTTTGCATGGATTGTAATTCCACCTGTTGTTTCTCAGGGCTCACAACTAATCAATAGAGGCCCTGAACTCCTTGCACAATTGAAGAGCAATTCCTACATCGATCAACTCAATACTCAGTATGGAATCATTGATACTCTACAAAATAGACTTCAATCTATAACTAAGGATGGAACGCTACTTATCTCAACTTTTGGTGGAGTAGTTGGCGTTGGAAAGTCAGTATTGAGCGGGACATTTTCTGGACTGACAATTTTGATTTTGACTCTCTACTTCTTGAGCTCATTACATCAAGCAACTGAACTTGGTTTGAGCCTTGTTCCTGCAAGTCGTCGCGAAAGAATTCGCCGATTGACGTATGCAATTATTGATCGGGTTGGTCTATTTGTTGGAAGCCAAGTGATTATCGCGTTTATGGCTGCCATTTACATATTCTTCTTATCAATAATTCTTGGACTTCCATCGCCTATCGCGATTGCCATGGTTGTACTTGTTTGTGGTCTTGTGCCACTCATTGGTCACTTCTTGGGATGCGCCGTCGTCACAATCATTGCTCTGACGCAATCTATTTCTATTGGACTCATCGCTTTTGTGGCATATGTTCTCTATGTTCAAGTTGAGAACTATGTTGTAACACCTCGGATAATGAAGCGAACTCTTTCTGTTCCAGGAGCTGTCACAATTATTTCAGCCATGATTGGTTCATCATTGCTCGGTCTTATCGGTGGATTACTTGCTGTTCCAGTTGCTGCAGCGGTTATTTTGATTCTAGATGAAGTAGTTATTCCTAAAGCTAATAACGAGTAATTAGTACTCCGAAGGTAGCGGTGCCTTATCTGGGGCAATAATTGCTGTGATTTCACTAAGCACGCGATGAACTGATGGCTCACCTATCCATAAATGCTTAGCCCCCTCCACGGCAATAATTTTCATTTGCTTCACTGCTGCAAATCGAACCCTTGCTTCTTCCGGTCGCAAGTAATCATCAAATTCGGGAACGAGGGATGTAATTGCTCGCCCATCGTGGGCCCAGAATTGCAAATCAGAATCAACTGAGGTGCGAAGCGGTGGGCTGAGGAGAATCAATCCTTGAATTCGAGGATCGCGTGCATGACGCAATGCAAGATCTGTTCCAAAAGACCAACCAACAACCCAGAGTTTTTCAATTTTCAATGTATCAAAGCAGTACGTAAGCATCGCTTCAACATCTAATCCTTCTGCCCCGCCATTATCAAATGTTCCCGTGCTTGTTCCACGATCACTTGAAGTACCGCGCGTATTGAAGCGCACAACAGTGATACCAGCTAATGCCGGTAATCGGTAAGAAGCCTTTTTGAAAACATGGCTATCCATCATTCCACCGGCAGTTGGCAGCGGATGTAAACACAAGATTGCTGCATAAGTTGGGGTTATCGGTTGTGCAACTTCTCCCACCAAGGTGATTCCATCTGAAGTGATAACTTCGAACTCCGTGCGCTTTGCTGGCAGGACCGTATTTGCTCTAATCACTTCGGTCATACTTCAAATCTTATCTATAGGGCACTACTCTTTTCTCCATGGTCATTCATCACGGCGCAACCTTTGATTCCCACTTTCCTGTAACAGGTGAAATAGTTGGGACGTATCCAATATTTGGCGCAGATGATGTGCAGGTAGCTGTTGAATCAGCTCGTATCGTTTCTCCTGCTTGGCAAAGGCTTGGCTTCAATGGACGAAAAAGAGTCTTACTCGCGTGGAGTAATCTCATTATGAATCGCGTAGATGAAATCACTGAACTAATTTCACGTGAGACAGGAAAGCCAGTAAGTGATGCAAAATTAGAAGCTAGTTTGGCTGTGACTCATCTTGGTTGGGCTGCGCGCAATGCAAGTGAGATTATGCGCACCTCTCATCGCTCCCCTGGTCCTGTGATGGCCAATATGTCAGCAACAGTTGAGCGCTCACCCTTGGGAGTCATTGGAGTTATTGGTCCATGGAACTATCCAATTTTTACACCGATGGGATCAATTGCATATTCATTAGCTGCAGGTAACACAGTTGTTTTCAAGCCAAGTGAGTTCACTCCTGGTGTTGGAATGTGGCTTGCGCAAACATTTAGTGAAGTAGCACCATTTGAACATATCTTTACATGTATTACTGGTTTTGGTGAAACAGGAAAGGCTCTGTGCGAAAGTGGAGTAGATAAATTAGCTTTCACAGGATCGACAAAGACTGCAAAAATTGTTGCAGCAACCTGTGCAACAACAATGACACCAGTTGTGCTTGAGTGCGGCGGAAAAGATCCAGTAATCGTTGCAGCCGATGCCGATATCAAACGCGCGGTTGATGCAACTATCTGGTCGGCGATGAGTAATGCAGGACAAACGTGTATTGGCGCAGAACGTGTCTACGTCCACGAGAGCGTCGCTGATGCATTTATTGCTGGGATGGTTGAAGCGGCAAGAAATATTCATCCTGGTGCACCTGGTGATGGAAATTACGGACCAGCAACAATGCCAAAGCAGATTGACATTATTGAATCTCATATCAAGGATGCAATTGCTCGCGGAGGAACTGCAGTATTTGGTGGAGTCGAATCTGTGAAGAAGCCCTATGTTGAACCAGTAATTTTGGTTGATGTACCAGAAGATTCAACAGCAATTCGAGAAGAAACTTTTGGTCCAACAATCGTTATCAACAGAGTAACTAGTATGGATCAAGCTATTCAATTATCGAATGCCTCACGCTACGGACTTGGTGCATCTATCTGGTCAAAGCGTCAAGGTAAGAGAATCGCCTCACAACTCAAGTGTGGAATGGTGGCAATCAACTCTGTAATTTCATTTGCGGCAATTGCATCAGTGCCCTTTGGCGGAGTCAAAGACAGTGGCTATGGCCGCATCCACGGACCTGAAGGAATTCTTGAATTCACGTATCCGCGAACTGTTGTCCGTGCACGTTTTCAGATCCCAATTGCATTTACAAGTTTCAAGCGCACTGAAGGCAATGACAAGCTAATTATTTTCTTGACCAAATTACTCAAAGGTCGTCTTGGTTAATATCTAGGTGCGTTTCGTGTGCGCTCTGTATTAGGACCACGTTTATTTTTCTTTGCCCAACATGCGCTGTGCCAATGCCTGCGACCTTCTTCATCATATTCAAGCCATGCAACTATGTGTGGTGTAGCCATAGGAATTATCTGATCGCACCCAGGACAGCGATATGGTTTATTTGATGCTGATCCAGTGAGTTTGCGAACTCGATAAATACCATCTGGATGTTCTTCTATAGTTTCATTTGAAGGGTTGATTTCGCGTTCTTCAGACTTAGGCCGGCGATTCTTAGGGTAATTTTTACGCGGGCTCATGGCGCTATTTTCGCACTTTTTGCTCTAAGTAGCATAATGAGAGTGTGAATGTCATTGAAGTTCGTGGGCTGCGCAAGTCATATGCAAGCCTCGAGGCAGTTCGTGGCATCGATTTATCAATTACCAAAGGTGAGATTTTTTCACTCCTCGGCCCAAACGGTGCGGGTAAGACAACAACAGTTGAAATTCTTGAAGGCTTTAGAACGCGTGATGCCGGTGAGGTAAAAGTCCTTGGTTTTGATCCTGCAACACAGGGCCGCGCATCACGCGAATGGCGAAATCGTATTGGCATTGTCCTTCAATCAACTTCCGATGCAGGCGATCTCACTGTCTCTGAGACAATTTCTCATTTTGCTGGGTATTACTCCAATCCTCGAAAGCCTCAAGAAGTTATCTCTGCTGTAGGACTTGAAGATAAATCCAAAGATTTGATTCGAAATCTCAGCGGTGGTCAACGCCGTCGTCTCGATGTTGCACTCGGAATTATCGGAAATCCAGAACTTCTTTTTCTTGATGAACCTACAACTGGATTTGATCCCGAAGCCAGACGTGCTTTTTGGTCACTCATCGATGGGCTACGAAATGATGGCACGACAATTGTTCTTACAACTCACTACTTAGATGAGGCAGAAGCCCTTGCTGATCGAGTTGCTGTCATCAATCATGGTCAGATCATTGAAGTTTCGACCCCTAAACAATTAGGGGGACGCTCAACTTCTAAAGCCCTTGTGCAGTGGCGTGATAATGGTGAACTCAAAAGCGAAGAGACAGAGAACCCAACAGCGCTCGTTTCAACATTGAGATCGCAATTTTCTGGCGAGATTCCAGAACTCAGCATCACTCGACCATCCCTTGAAGACATATATTTGAAAATGATTGGTCAGGCCAATGAATAAGATCCCTGGAGCAATCAATCTTGGGCTTCGTCGAGGCGCACTTGAGATAAAGCAATTTACTCGCCAAAGAGAATCTGTTGTCTTTACTCTTCTCTTTCCGCTTATTCTTCTTGCGATTTTTGGATCAGTATTCAAAGACACAATTGCACCAGGAGTTACATTCTCACAATATTTTGTAGCAGGAATGGTTGCATCAGGGCTTGTCAATAGTGGTTTCCAACAGCTCGCAATTACGATTCCGATGGAGCGCGATTACGGATCTCTCAAACGCCTTCGAGGAACTCCGATGCCAGTTGCTAGCTATTTCATTGGAAAATCTCTCTTGGTTTTTGTCAGCATGATCATTCAAGTAATTCTCTTACTCGCTGGCGGATATCTCTTCTTTGGCCTAAATATGCCAACAGATATATCAAAATGGCTAACATTCACGTGGCTCATCATTTTAGGAACTGCATCTTCTACTGTTCTAGGAATTGCATTTTCTGTGGTTCCAAAGAGTGGTCGCGGTGCCTCGGCTGTAGTTTCTCCAGTTGTAATCATCCTTCAATTCTTTAGTGGAGTTTTCTTTATCTTTACCCAACTTCCAACCTGGATGCAGCAAGTGGCAGCAATATTCCCCCTCAAGTGGCTCACACAAGGTATGCGATCTGTCTTTCTTCCTGATTCATTTGCAGCTAATGAAGTAGCAAAATCTTGGGAGACTGGTAGAACATTTCTAATCTTAGTTCTATGGCTTGTCGTTGGCTTCTTCCTTACTCTTCGAACATTCAAATGGTCTCGCGAATGAAGAAATTCCTAGTCGCCCTGATCGTATTTACTCTGCTCACACCAAATGCAATTGCTGCAACGAAGTCACCCACTCCTAAGCCAACTGCCAAAGCCACTTCAAAGGCCACGGTGAAACCAGCTGCAACTGCAAAAGCGAGTGCAAAACCAACGAAAAAGGCCACCGCGAAGGCAACTGCTCAACCAACAAAGAAGGCATCTGCTAAACCAACGAAAAAGGCTGTGGCTAAAAAGAAACCGGTAAAGA
>CAIZPZ010000242.1:0-2490 GCA_903934975.1 uncultured Actinomycetes bacterium
GCTAAAACGTATGAACGCATTTGATTTCCCCACGAACCAGAGTTATCTCCTTTGAGTGCATTGATTTTTGCTTGCTCTTCCTGGCGACGTCGCTCTAACAACTTTGACTGCAGTACTGCCATTGCTGTTGCTTTGTTTTGAATCTGTGATCGTTCGTTCTGGCATGAGACAACGATTCCAGTTGCCATATGTGTAATTCGTACAGCAGAGTCAGTTGTATTTACACCTTGGCCACCAGGACCAGATGAGCGATAAACATCAACTCGAATCTCTTTTTCATCAATATCAATGTGATCACTTTGCGCAACAACAGGCACGACTTCTACGCCGCAAAATGAAGTATGGCGACGGCTCTGACTATCAAAGGGTGATATTCGAACTAAACGGTGCGTTCCCTGCTCAACGGAAAGGGTTCCATAGGCATACGGTGCGCTGACTTTGAATGTTGTTGATTTGATTCCCGCCTCTTCAGCATATGACGTTTCTAGTACATCAACATTGAAATTATGTCGCTCGCAATAGCGAAGATACATACGCATAATCATTTCAGCCCAGTCTGCCGCTTCGACTCCACCTGCTTCTGAGCGAATAGTTATAAGTGCATCTCTATCGTCGTATTCACCATTGAGCAAAGTCTGAACTTCTAATTCTCCAATAACCTTCACGACAGAATCTAATTCTGCAAAGGCATCGCTCATTCCCGAACCATCAGGCTCACTTGCCGCTAATTCAAATAGAATCGGAAGTTCTTCAACGCGCCTGCGCAATGATTCTAATTTTGTAATCTCGGATTGAACTCGGGATAAGCGGCTCGTAATCTTTTGTGCGCTCTCAGGGTCATCCCAAAGATTTGGTACGCCAGCTTGTTCTTCTAATTCAAGTGACTGCTTATGTAATTTCGGAAGGTCGAGAACTTTCTCAATGGATACGAGGGTGGCATCGATCGCAGCAATCTCTAGATCGAACTCTCTGGCGGCCATAGGTGAAGCCTACCTGAGTTAGTAGAGACTAATAAAGTCGATGACCGAAGAGATAGAAACCTTCGCTTCGTTGATTTTCTGTTGCTACGCCAGCATGTAATTCAATCTGATTCAATGAAGTCAATGGAATTGCAAAAGGGAGTTTTGCGATTACTCGAGTACTGATAGCAATTCCATAACCATCACACTCGAACGACTCTAAAGTTATCTCTCCTAATTCAATTCTCTTTTGAGCACTTGAACTTGCACTCCAATCACGTAACTCTTTGACAACTTCAGAATACCCGTTCGAACAATTGATTGGAATTCTTCGTGCATTCGGTGCTGAATATCTATTCCGAATCAATGGTGTAAAGATTGTTCCTTTGCCTTTGTAGTAATTATCAAGATCTAATTCATGTGTGCCTCGCTGGCTGGCAGATTCGCTCGCTTGCACTAATGAGCGTTGAGCGATGGCAATACTTCCAATATCGCTCATTACCATTATTGAAAATATTGTCACAATGAAGAGTCCAATAATTAGTAACGAGATAGAGCCTTCTTCATCACTAAATTTTTGAAAGAGTTCTCTAGCTCGTAATCTCAAAGCCATGGGGATAAATGCTCTTGCGCTATAGCACTTACAGTTCGCCCATTATCAAGGCGTATACGAATCTCATTTCTTATAACCGAGTTTGCACTTATACACGGACTTTTACTGCATTCTATATTTATAGTGATTGAATTAATCTCATTAGAAGATAACCCCATTTTGGCTCCTACAACTGCTATCACTTGCCCTGCAATGATGCGTCCACTTTCATCACTTTTTGTTTGGACATATCCACGAAGACTCTCGCGTGCTAAGACTTGAGCACTCTCTTCACCCCAACTCAGAGATGCAAATTGATTGAGGTAGATAAATATTGGCAAGAAGAGCGGGATCGCAAGCATGACGAATTCAATCGAAGCACTTCCTCGTTCTTCTCGAATCAGGCGAGCGAGAGATTTCACGAGAGATTCTCCATAACGGCGACTCCTGATACATCTATTCGTGGATTTCTCTTGATCATCGCTATAAAATTTGGAAGCAGTTGAGGAATTACTCGACTTCTGTGCGTTACTAAAATTCTTATATGCTCGAATGCATCCGGTGATTTGAGATCAATTACTTCATCGCTTGCATAAAGAACTCCCGAAATAGCTCGCTGCGAGGCTTGGCTCTGCGTCATTGCCATATCGAGTGTGCGCATATTTGTTGCAACTATGAGTTGAGCGCTCAGTAGGAAAAGGATAAGTAGGGGAATAATTACCAACGCACTCTCTACGCTTCCACGTTCATTTGCGAAATATCTAGCAAAAGTACGTGAGTACTTGTAAAGTAATTTCACCGAATCCCATTCATTGCATCAAGTGAGTTACGCAAGATTGCAGTAAGGCGTGGCGCTGCAATTGTCCAAATTGCAGTAACTAGCCCGGTAGTCATAAGTACAACTAGTACCCATCCTGGAACATCTCCACGCTCGCTAGC
>CAIZPZ010000243.1:0-2194 GCA_903934975.1 uncultured Actinomycetes bacterium
ATCTCCAAATGTGAAGGAGACAGTTCCACCGCGCGCTTGCATCTGTTGTGGCCCAACTATTCGCAACCCTTCTATCTCGCTCAATCTTTTGATCAGATACGTACCTAGTTCGACTTCATGGAGAAAAATTTCATCCATTCCGATCTTTGATAAATAATTGAGAGCTGCTCCCAATCCAACTATCTGGGCCATATTTGGAACGCCTGCTTCAAACTTACGAGGAGCCGGGGCCCATGTTGCACTCGTCATCGTGACTGTTTCAATCATCGAACCACCAAAGAGGAATGGTGGCAACATCTCTAGGAGTTCGCTTCTCCCCCACAACACTCCCACTCCTGTTGGGCCAACTGCTTTGTGACCCGAAAATGTCAAGTAATCAATATTGAGTTGTGCAACATTGATTGGCATATGAGGTACCGATTGACATGCGTCCAGCACTACTACGGCGCCAACTTCATGGGCTCTAGCAACGATTGCTTCTAAAGGATTAATTGTTCCAAGAACATTTGATTGGTGAGTGAGCGCAACGATTTTTGTATCTTCAGTAATCACACTATCTATCTTTGATAGATCAAGACGTCCTTCTGAATCTACTTCAAACCATTTCAGGGTCGCACCAGTGCGCTCACCTAATTGTTGCCATGGGATCAAATTCGCATGGTGTTCCATCTCTGTAACAACAATGCTGTCATCTTTAGTTATTAGCGAGGTATACGAATAGGCGAGAAGATTCAAACTCTCTGTTGCACTTTTGGTGAAGACAATCTCGTCTACATCCCCACCTAAGAAATCTGCAACAATCTGTCGGGCAGATTCCATCGCTTCTGTAGCCTCTTCAGCGAGCTGATGAGCACCGCGATGTGCAGCAGCATTATGGTTCGTATAGAAATCGATCTCAGCATCGATTACAGATTGTGGCTTCTGGCTTGTGGCTCCAGAATCTAAATAAACCAACTTTTTTCCATCGCGAATAGTCCTTGTAAAGATTGGGAAATCTTTACGAATCCTTGCGACGTCGAGTTTGCTCATGACTATCGGTTAGCTACCGACATACTCCGCATACCCATTAGCTTCGAGTTTCTCGGCAAGTTCAGCGCCACCTTCTTCAACAATTTTGCCATTGGCAAAGACGTGTACGAAATCAGGCTTGATGTAACGCAAAATGCGTGTGTAGTGAGTAATTAGGAGTACTCCCAAATTATTTGCTTCTTTAGCGCGTACAACGCCTTCAGAAACGATACGGAGCGCGTCAACGTCTAGCCCTGAATCTGTTTCATCCAAAATTGCAATCTTTGGCTTGAGTAATTCCAGCTGCATAATCTCGTGGCGCTTCTTTTCACCGCCAGAAAATCCTTCATTTACATTTCGTGTTGCAAATGCAGGATCCATCTTAAGGGCCTCCATCGCATCTTTTACTTCACCAGTCCATGTGCGCAACTTTGGCGCTTCACCGCGAAGTGCAGTTACAGCTGTACGTAAAAAGTTAGATACCGAAACTCCTGGAACCTCAACTGGGTATTGCATTGCTAAAAAGAGTCCAGCCTTAGCACGCTCATCAACGGTCATCTCAAGAAGATCTACGCCATCGAGAGTTACTGTTCCACCGGTAATTGAATACTTTGGATGGCCAGCAATTGAATACGCAAGAGTGGATTTGCCTGAACCATTTGGTCCCATAATTGCATGTGTCTCACCAGATTTGATCGTTAGATCAACGCCTTTGAGGATCTCAACTGCGCCAGCATCTGTATTGACACTTACCTGTAATCCGCGGATTTCTAATGTACTCATCGTCTCTCGTCTCTCGTATCGGTACTAAATTTCAATGGTGACGGAATCTCCGTCAACCTTTACTGCATAAACTGCAACTGGCATATTGGCTGGCAAGGTAACTGCTTCGCCAGTTCGTAAATCGAATTCGGCTCCATGAAGCCAGCACTCAATTTTGTAATCCATGACATCGCCTTCGGAAAGGGATGCATCGGAGTGTGAACAAACATCATTGATTGCAAAGACTTCATCGCCTATGCGAGTGACACATACTGATACGCCATTCTTTTCAAGCAGAACTGGCTTGCCTGGAACAAGATTGGAAAGTTGAAGATCAGCCATTTATGAACCTGCCTTCGCGAGTTCGCCATCGATACGATCCATCAGGCGATCTTGAATAACTGCATCACCAATTTCTGTCACG
>CAIZPZ010000244.1:0-1719 GCA_903934975.1 uncultured Actinomycetes bacterium
ACGCCTGCAATTTGTGCTGGAATGACATTCATCAACACTGAACTTGGATACACGGCGCGACCACCTGGAACATAGAGTCCAACTCGATCCACAGGTATCCATCGCTCTGTAACGCTTCCGCCATCGACAACTGTTGTAGTGCTATCGCTTCGACGTTGATCATTATGAACTTTAGTAATGCGCGCTGCCGAAACTTCTAAGGCAGTACGAATCTTTGGATCTAATTGAGCTAAAGCAGCATCGAGTGCACTTTGTGGAACACGAATCGATGGAGGTAGAACGCCATCAAATTCTTGCGCTAGTGCCAAAAGGTCTGATTCATTTCCATTCTTGACACGATGCAAAATCGGTTCAACTAATTTCATGGCTTGGGCAACATCCATAGTTGCACGAGGCAGTGCGCTTTGATATTCAAACTTGGATAGCGAGCGTCCGCGCAGGTCAACGGTACGAATCATTGTCTTATTGTAGAGCTTGCTATTAAAGCCTTGCCTGCAATTAAACAGTGACGAGGCAGGCAGGACCCAAAATTGATTTGAGATCTGCGCTCAAACTCGGAGATGCGGTAACGAGGGCATCTACCTTCATGATTGTCTTTGCGCCATTGTCATCGAGATAGAGGTGAACTTCTCGCTTACCTGGATGGGTTCTCAAAATCTCTTTCATGCGTTCAACAATAGGTGGGGTGCATTGATTGATTGGCATAGAGATGACAAGTGGGCCAACAGGGCCACGGGAAATATCAGGCATCGTCATTTCGACGGCGGTAAAGCGCAACTGTTCTTCGCGACGATCAACTCGGCCGCGAATTGTCACAATGCGATCCTCTGTCAGTGACATTGAATACTGGTTATACGTCTTTGAGAAAAATAGCGCTTCGACAGATCCTTCAAGGTCTTCAATGGTGACAACAGCCCACGATGCACCTTGACGAGTTACTTTGCGAGTAACACTAGTAATCAATCCCCCGATGGTGACCATGGATTCGTGGGTAGCGCCCTCTTCAACTAACTGGCTAATTGTCATATCCGTGTTTGCGCGCAAAACATGTTCAACACCAAGAAGTGGGTGATCGGAAACATAGAGGCCAAGCATTTCTCGTTCGTAACTGAGCAACATTGCTTTCTCCCATTCACCAGTTGGGATTTCAATATCTAAACCTGCAACAGCGCTCACAGTTTCCCCACCGAAGAGATCAAACTGACCGATTGCTTCTGCTCTCTTAGTTTCTATAATCGAGTCGATTGCTTCTAGATAAATCGACATCAAGCCCTTACGTGTGGCACCGAGTGAACCGAATGCACCTGCTTTGATAAGTGATTCAATAGTTTTCTTGTTACACACCGCAACATCGACCTTTGCTAAGAAATCGCCGAAAGATGTGTAGCGTCCTTTGGCGTCACGAGAGCTCTTGATGGATGCGACAACACCTTCTCCAACATTTCGAATAGCTGCGAGTCCAAAGCGGATATCTTTTCCACGAGGTGTGTACTCGGCATCTGATTCATTGACATCGGGTGGCAATACTTGAATACCCATACGGCGACATTCGCTGAGATAGAGAGCTGACTTATCTTTATCGTCGCGAACGCTTGTTAGCAGCGCTGCCATATATTCCGTTGGATAATTAGCTTTGAGATAGGCGGTCCAATAAGAAACCATTCCATATCCCGCACTATGTGCGCGGTTGAATGCGTAATCTGAGAATGGAATAAGAAC
>CAIZPZ010000245.1:0-12918 GCA_903934975.1 uncultured Actinomycetes bacterium
AGAACTTCCTATTCGCACTGGCGCACTTGAGTATTGGTTCAAAGGAATGAAATATCGCACTAAAGAAGTTCGCAGGCGTCAAAAAGTTCTCCTATCACTTGGTGCGATCTCACTGATTGCAGTTACGACTTTTGCTAGCGCGTATGCAATCAATACTAATTCGAGTGCCCAACGTGCTCTCACTGCACAGTTGGACGAACCAGTAGCGCCTATCTCCGATACTTCAACTGCTGCTTCTCAAGGATCTGCTGCTTCTAAGGGATTATGGGTTACCGGTGACTCTGTAATTCTAGGAATTCGAAATGAATTGAATATGCGCGAACGCATCGGTCTAATCAATGCTCGTGTGGGCCGACAAGCCCCTGAATTACTCGATGTCATCATTGGCGATAAAGAAAAAGCGCCAGATTCAACAATAATTTTGAACCTTGGAAACAATAACAAGCTAACTCGAGAGCAAGTAGTAAATATCTTCGAAGCAATCAAGAATCAACCAAAGATAATTGTTGTCAATACTGCAGTCCCGCGTGGATGGCGCGAAGACAATAATGACCTCCTTCGCGATGTTATCTCTAACTATCCAAATGCATATTTAGTTGATTGGGAATCAATATCTCTTGGGCGTCCAGAATATTTCGCTCCTGATGGGGTTCACTTAGTTCCAACCGGTGTAATTGCTTACGTTGATGCAATTACACAATATCTTAAATAAAAAAACCCCCGCTCATGGCGAGGGTCTTTCTATAAGACAATTACGCAAATACTCCAGGAATTCCAAAGACAGTTGCAGATGCACTCTGTCCATCAGCATAAACTGAAGTTACTCTAAATTGTGTCCAACCAGATCCATCACTCTTAGTTACAGATTGAGTAAGTTGATCTGCGGGAACTGTTGCAATGACATTCCAATCGCCTTTTCCGTTTGCACGGATTTCAACGTTGTAACCAGTTAGACCATCAGTTGCTGTTGGTGCAATCCAGCGCAATGTAAGACCCTCGGCACTGTTGAGTGCAACAAACTTTGAAGGTGCTTCAACTGCGCCAACAGGTGCAACAGCCTCTTCAGTAGCAGTTGCTTCAGCTGTTGGTTCAGCAGATGCTTCCGGAGTTGCTTCGACACTAGCTGGAGGAGTTGGCATTGCTCCATCATCGTTGCTTGATCCTGATTGTGACCAAACAATTATTGCCAAGAGAATGATTCCAACAACAACGGCGCCAAGAACTGTTTTTGATGTTCCCTGCTTAGGGGCAGCAGATGGCTTAGCAATTGCAGCAGGCTTAGCAGGTGCTGGTGTAGTCGATACGTTTACGCGTGAAGATGTGCTTATTCCACCGCGTGGAACTGGTGGGACAACAATTGTTGATGCTGAGCTCTTCTTTGCTGAACTCTTTTTTGCAACTTTCTTTGTCGTTCTTTTCGCACTCTTCTTTACGGCCGACTTCTTCGCAACACTCTTCTTCGCAACTGCCTTTTTGGCAACGCGCTTTTTAGCTGTTGACTTTTTTGCGACAGATTTCTTTGCAACTGCTTTCTTCTTTGCAGGTGCTTTTTTAGAGGCTTTCTTTACAACCCTCTTTGTTGTTGATTTCTTTACAGCCACGTTTACTCCTTGAGGTTGCGATGCGACAACGGTTTAGTCATCGTTATAGCCCAAGGTTACCCCAGCGTCCCCAGCAATTCGATCACATGTGGTGCGATGGCACGGAGTGATATTCCTCGATGGCTACGCAAGTCCTTCTCATACGGGCTCATCTGAGCGGAAGTAATACTGGAGCCCTGCGGTATGAATATTGGGTCATAACCAAAACCATGTTCTCCCACTGGTGCATGGGCGATAAAGCCATGAAACTCCCCTGGTCTTGTAACCTTACGGCCATCTGGCATTACTAATGCCGTAACGCATGTGAAATGTGCAGAACGTTTTGAATCTTCAACGCCTTTGAGTTCGACTAAAACTTTTTTCAGGTTTGCATCGTCATCGCCATGTTTGCCTGCATAACGTGCAGAGAAAATTCCTGGCGCACCACCAAGTGCATCAATGCAAAGACCTGAATCATCTGCAATTGCAGGTAAACCAGTTGCATTACAAATTGCTTCAGCTTTTAAAAGTGCATTTTCTTCAAAGGTCGAGCCTGTTTCCTCGACATCGGCAATATTTGGATATTGATCCACACTTACTAATTCAATAGTCCCATGAGAGATTGAATCAAGAATTCTGCGTAATTCAATGATCTTTCCTTGGTTTCGAGTTGCAAGTACTAATCGTTGTGACACAAATAGAACTTACTTCGAAAGTGCACGATGTTGAAGCTGGGTTAGATCCTTGCACCCTGTTACAGCGAGATTGAGTAATTGATCAAGGAGATCACGATCAAAGGGAGTTCCCTCTGCCGTTCCTTGGACCTCGATAAAACGACCATCACCGCTGCACACCACATTCATATCTGTATCCGCTCTGACATCTTCTTCATAACAAAGATCGAGCATGGGAACTCCACCAATAATTCCGACACTAACAGCGGCCACTGAATCACTGAGTGGGTTTGCACTGGCTTTTATGTGTCCTTCTTTCTTTGCCCATGCAATTGCATCCGCGAGTGCAACATAGGCACCAGTAATTGCTGCTGTTCGAGTTCCACCATCTGCTTGTAAAACATCACAGTCAATAACAATTGTGTTCTCGCCAAGCTCTTGCATATTTACGATTGCCCGCAATGAACGTCCAACCAAACGTGAGATCTCTTGTGTTCGTCCACCTAATTTGCCTTTTACGCTTTCACGATCAGAGCGAGTGTGAGTTGCGCGAGGCAACATTGAATACTCAGATGTCACCCATCCTTTTCCAGAATCTTTGAGCCAGCGAGGCACTCCAGGTGAAAATGATGCAACACAGAGAACTCGTGTCTTTCCGAATTCAACAAGTACTGAACCCTCAGCATGATCCAACCAATTACGGGTGAACTTTATGTCACGCAAATCTTTTACATTTCTACCGTCATTGCGCGCCATTATTTTTCTCCTTAGTTCTCATGATGTTCTACGTGTGTAACTTCTGGTCCCAAGAATCGTCTAGCGAGTGCTTCGAATGCTTTTGCATCTCCCGTGGCCAAGAAACGATGCGTGGCAGGCGCGCTCTGAGGGGCGCGCAGTAATGAGTTTTCTACTAAAACTCTATATAAATCTTTTGCTGTTTCTTCAGCGCTTGAGACAAGCGAAACTTCATTTCCCATTACATAGGAGATGACGCCTGTGAGCAGCGGATAATGCGTGCAACCTAGAACAAGGGTGTCAATATTGGCCTTCATTACTGGTTCTAAATATTGGCGAGCGATTTTAGTAATCTCTTCACCAGAAGTTTCACCACGCTCAACAAACTCAACAAAGAGCGGGCAGGCAACTGAAGTAATGTGCAATTGTGGAGCGGCAGCAAATGCATCCGCGTAAGCGCGTGAATCAATTGTTGTACTCGTTCCAATTACTCCTATTCGACCAGTGCGAGTTGCTGCTACGGCGCGACGAACTGCTGGTTGAATAACTTCGATAACAGGAATTGAGTATCGCTCGCGTGCATCGCGAAGCATCGCTGCACTCGCGGTGTTACATGCAATTACAATTGCCTTTACGCCTTGATCAACTAAGAAATCTAAAGTCTCGAGTCCAAAAGTTCTAACTTCTGCAAGTGGTCTTGGGCCATATGGTCCGCGTGCTGTATCACCAATATAAAGTGTTGATTCATTAGGAAGTTGATCCAATATGGCTCGAGCAACAGTCAATCCCCCGACGCCGGAATCGAAAATTCCAATAGGTGCGTTGCTCACATTGCTAAGCCTACCGTGTGACTTTATGCCCAGAGTTGATCGTCTAGCCCTTGCGTAGCCTCATCGATTGATTTATCTGCCTGCGCACTGCCATAAATCCCAGTTGATAAGTACTTCCATCCTGCATCACAGACTATAAAGGCAATATCAGCATCTTTTCCTTGCTCTATCGCCTCTTTACCCATTGCAAGTGCTGCATGCAAAATCGCACCAGTTGATATTCCAGCAAAGATTCCTTCTACCTCTAATAGTTCGCGAACTCTACGTACAGAATCTTCTGCTCCAACGGAGAATCTACGTGTCAGAATTGAAGCGTCATAGAGTTCAGGAACAAATCCTTCATCGATATTTCGTAATCCATAAACCACTTCGCCATAACGTGGCTCTGCAGCAATGATTGAGATATTCGGATTCTTTTCACGCAAATAACGTCCAGCACCCATGAGCGTTCCCGTTGTTCCAAGTCCTGCAACAAAGTGAGTAACTGTTGGAAGGTCCGCAAAAATCTCGGGTCCTGTACCTTCGTAATGCGCCAAAGTGTTTGCCGGATTTCCATATTGATAGAGGAATACCCATTCAGGATTCTTTGCTGCAAGATCTTTTGCTACGCGCACTGCCTCATTTGAGCCACCTGCTGCAGCTGATGAAATTATCGTTGCGCCCCACATCTCTAGGAGTTGTCGACGCTCTGGGCTTGTATTTTCTGGCATCACACAAATCAATTTGTATCCACGGACTTTAGAGACCATCGCAAGAGAAATCCCAGTATTGCCGCTAGTTGGTTCCAAAATTGTTGCACCCGGTTTGAGTAGTCCATCTCGCTCTGCTGCATCAATCATTGCAATTGCAGTGCGATCTTTTATGGAACCAGTTGGATTTCGATCTTCCATCTTGGCCCATAAGCGAACATTGGGCGCTGGAGATAATCGGGGCAACCCAATGAGAGGTGTATTGCCCACAGAACTTTCTAGAGAATCAAAGCGTGCCAATTACGGACCTTACTTAGCCGCCAGCAACAGCTGGAAGAATTGTTATTGAGTCACCATTTTTTACTGGTGCTTGGAGTCCGCCAAGAAAACGTACATCTTCATCGTTGACATACAAGTTGATGAATCGACGCAAAGCGCCATTTTCTAAGAGTCTTTCGCTTATGCCTGGATATTGCACATCTAAATCAGCAATAACGGCGCTCAGTGTTTCTCCGCTTGCAGCAACAACTTTTTGCTCCTTTGTGTAAGGGCGCAAAATTGTTGGGATACGAACTTCGATTGCTGTAGTCATAGGCTAATTATTACCGTAAAGAGAGTTATTCGGAAATTGAAACTTCTTCTTCCGTCACAACGCCATCGATAATGCGATATGAACGGAACTCCGTTGCAGGTGCAATCTCTTTGCGTGTGGAAACAAGCACATAATGAGCTCCGGGCTCTCCTGCATATGCGATATCTGTCCGAGATGGGTATGCCTCTGTCTCGGTATGAGAGTGATAGATGACGACTATCTCTTCATCATTATCATCAATCTCTCGATAAAGAGAGAGTAAATCTTTTGGATCAAATTCATAAAAGGTTGGTGAATGCGCAGCATTGATCATCGGTTTCAAGCGAAGCGCATGATCTTTTCCAAGTGGGCCAAGAATTACTCCACATGCCTCATCCGGGTACTCTGCACGAGATTGTTCAAGTATCGCGTCGATGTGCACCTGTGAAATTTTGAGTGTCATAAGGGTGATAAGACTACCGAATCAATTGACTTCATTTGGTGAATCATCCATCAGCGCTTGTAACAAACTCTCCTGTAACCAACCCAGCCAACTGTAAACAGCATAAACACCACGTAGTGGATCATCAGGTGCAAGGAGTTCGAGTTCATCATGAGTGCGCTCTTGCACATTAAGTCGAACGCCTAGCGCTAATCGAATGTCATTTATTGCACCGAGCCATGCATTTGCATTGTCGTGGTCAAGCTCAATGCCACCATCTTGAGCACTCTTGAGCAAAACTCTCATGGACATTGCATGTGCTTTCTTTTTATTTCTCAGAACTGATTCTGTATAACGGCGAAACTCAGCAGCATCTACTCCATCGGCATACGCATTTGGTAAAAGTCGAAGTAGGACATCATCTTCTGGTGGAGAATCGTGAGTTGTAATTCCAACCATGGCAGCGAGAGGGTCTTCATCAGCATGATCACTACGTTCACTCAGTAACTCAATTATTTGTCCAGCTAAATTTATAAGCACTTCTCTCTCTGACTCAGAGAACTGCGCAACAAATGCGTTATTCCCATGGCGCGTAAATCCAGATTCTGCACTCATATCCCTTGATCTCCACGTTGCAGAGTTGCCCATAATCCAAATTCATGAAGCCTGGCAACATCATGTTCCATTTCTTCACGACTACCAGTTGAAACTATTGCTTTGCCCTCATTGTGAACTTTGAGCATCAATTCGGTGGCGCGCTCTTTGGAATAACCAAAGAGTTCCATAAACACATAAGTCACATACGTCATCAAATTCACGGGATCATCCCAAACTATTGTGACCCACGGCTTATCAGAGTTGAAGATAGCTTGTATCTCTTCTTCAATCTTTGTTTTTGTCTTTACCATTCTTATCTCACAACAATCGAAAATTCATTGGATTTATTCTCAATCGTCTCTCCCTCAAGGAAATAGAGAATACGGTAAGTAAACACACCTCGTTTAGCTTCTGAAAGGGAAAGTTCAAAATTGCCTTGGGTGTCAGTAGAAAGAACCACAGAAACATTTTGCCACTTTTCTTGACTCCACTTTTGTAGTTGAACCGTGACACCTGTTTTTCTAGGAAATACTGTTCCTAAAATCAAATTATCTTTGCCTGTAACAATTACCGCTGGGGCATTGTGCGACAGGCGTGGGCGCACCTGCACGAAACTCTGGTTACTTGTCGAAGAACTTATCTCCCATGTGCCCTCAGTACGAACCTGTAAATATGTGAGTGATGCAAAAGTTAGCGGTATTGAAAAAGTTCCATCGGTTGAAGTAACGATGTCGGTCAATTTCCTCCACGGTTGCTGATCCGATTTTCTATGCTCGACGATTACAGATACGCCACTTTTGCCAACCTTGTTTTCACCATTGATGGTGCCAGAGAGGATGAATTGTTGACCGTACGTAATCTCATTCTTATCTACCGATATCGTGCTTGTTATCTTCTCTGGCGCAAAAGACATCGCAGCGCTTCGTATTGCTTGCGTTGCCGATACATCTTCCATGCCTAACGTCCACAGCGCGACTCCTCCAAGTTTGTATTTCTCAACGAGTGCTGCACGAATTGCATATGACTGGCTATCTTGAAACCACACAGTTCGCGAAACAGTGCAAGAGGTAGAAAGGCCCTTTGTATTTTCACCGTTATATATCTGACTATATGAATACGTTGCCTCGGCAGTCTTTGTATCGAATACTGGCGTTGCTTTATCAATTGTTGCCTTAGCGCTTGCGTAATTCATTTTAAAAGTTGCAGCTTTTGCTCCTAGTTTTGTTCCAACAGGGGCAGACGTTGGGCACGATCCAACTATTTTCGTGATCCAATCACGCCCATAACCAGCTAAGCCCACAAATACTTTAGAAGAAGACATAGTGCTAACTGCATATTTCACCGAACGTTCAGTCCATTCGATAGGACCAATAGGTCCAGGTTTAGCAACAGAATAGTCATAGGTCATTATTCGTAAGCGATCAATATCGTTTGCAATAGCAGCCCACGCGTAGACCGTATATCCCTTACTTTTTTGCGTGGGATCAAAAAGTACGGGTGTGGTTACAGATAAAACTTTACCGTTTGAACGCAATTGTGCACTTAACTCTTTTACGAATGCAACCCAGAATGGTGCCGTCTTGGCCCATGTTTTATTGCCATCGACGAAGGCAAAACCTTCAAAATCTAAATCTATTCCATCAAAATTATTTGCATTCACTAATGTTGCAATACTTTCTACAACTTGCGTCCGAGTCCTAGGGTTTGCCAATAATCCAGAGAGCACTAATTTTGCAGTTCCATCTGTAATTGTTGGAACTATCGATAATCCTGCGCGCTTCATCAAACACGTTGTAGTTGCCATTGGCCACGAAGGATTACCAGATGCATATTCATTACGAATAGAGGTGGCGCTTTTGAGAGAAAACCAAAAAGGATTCACCTCTTTTATAAGGTCAGCGTTAGTGAAGAGATATGAAGCGGTAAGGCTTTCATTCTCAGCTGGACCATACAGACTTGCATCACAAATTCCAGCAGTCGCACTCTCACTTCGTCCTACAACTGGAATCTTCTTGACAAATGGCAACACTGTTTTTACTGAATAATATGGAATCCAACCTGAGAGAATTTCTCTCGGCTGCGGTTTAGGAGAATCCGCGCCATTTGAATGTGGTGTGAATATAGATAGAAATATCGAGGTGACAAGAATTGTTGTCAGCCGGGATACATTTCTCATATTCATAAGGATTTTTAGAGTATCTGGTACTCCTTAGAAAATCCTTAGACCACGCCACACAATCGATAGCGTGCTATCTATATCTATTTTATTTGCTATTTGTCTTCTGGAGCCGGACGCAAACCTGCGTGAATTTCTTTACACGTAGGGCAGATTGGATATTTTTCGGGATCGCGTGATGGAATCCATTTCTTTCCACACAATGCCTTTACAGCTTTTCCAGTAACTGCAGATTCAACGATTTTTTCTTTCTTCACGTAATGTGAAAATCGATCATGATTGCCATCGTCTTCAACAAGCTCTGGGCGAGTCAATAAATCAGTATCAGTATCGCCTTGAGTTCCAAGTTTCCTAAAGATTCCCATAATGGGAGCAAGGATACCTGCCATATCTTGCTTTGAGCATCCTCTTTCTGCGGGTAGAATTGCTAAATGAAGGACTTATTGCACACAGCAGATCTATCTCGCGAGGATATTGAACTCCTGCTTGCAACTGCAAGTGATTTTGCAGCACAACCTCTCTCTGCCTCTACCGCTCTTGCCCATAAAACTGTGGCCATCTATATGACAAAGCCTTCAACTCGTACGCGTCTCTCCTCTGAAACTGCCGTTGCGCATTTGGGTGGAACCCCAATATTTATTCGTGGTGATGAATTGCAACTAGGTCGCGGGGAAACAATTGCAGATACTGCAAAGATTATTAGTGGCTACTGCGATGCACTCATCATTAGAACTTTTGCACAAAGCGAAGTTGATGAACTTGGTAAGTATGCATCAATTCCAGTGATCAATGCACTTACTGATGATGATCACCCAACACAATTGCTTGCAGATTGGCTAACGATTCGTGAAACATTTGGTAAAGATATTTCAGGTCGTAAATTTGTTTATCTAGGTGATGGAAACAATATGGCTCATGCATGGTTAGTGATGGGTGCAATCATGGGAGCTCACGTAGTTGCTGCAACTCCGCAAGGCAAATGGGCACCTAATAATGAATATGTTGAACTTGCCAAGAGCATCGCAAAAAAGAGTGGTGGCACAGTTGAAGTAATCCATGATGCAGATGAAGCAGCACGCAATGCAAGTGTTCTCTATACAGATGTATGGATGTCTATGGGGGATTCAGAGTCGGATAGAAAAGAGAAGGTGGCAGCACTATCTCCCTTCTCTGTAACCGATTCCTTGATGGCAGCCACTGAAAAAGATTCAATATTCATGCATTGTTTACCAGCACATCGCGGAGAGGAAGTTTCTGCATCCGTCATTGATGGTCCACGATCTGTAATTTGGCGCGAGGCATATCATCGCCGCACAACAATTCAGGCACTGTTGTATCACTTATCACGCGGAGAATTAGTAGGTTCGAAGTAGCCTGACTCGCAAGTAACCGATACCTTATGGGCATGCGAGTAGCCGTCCCTTTAGAAATTCGAAATGGAGAAAAGCGCGTAGCGCTTGTTCCAGACATCATTAATAAACTCACCAGACTTGGACTCGATGTTCATATCGAATCCGGTGCTGGCATTCACGCTCAAGCAACTGATGCCGAATATGTCAGTGCAGGTGCATCGATTGCTAAAGGTGAAGTGCTCAGCGATGCCGATGTAGTTTTATCGGTACAGCCACTCACACCAGCACAGATGTCGAAGTTAAAAAAGGGCGCAATAACGATCTCTTTCCTCTCTCCTGTTACTGCAGTTGATTCAATTGAAGCAGCAGCAAATGCTGGAGTTACAGCTTTCTCCCTTGAACTCGTTCCACGTATATCGCGCGCTCAGTCAATGGATGCACTTACTTCGCAGGCACTATGTGCGGGTTATCGCGCGGTGCTAGTTGGCGCAGAAATGTCACCACGCTTCTTCCCATTACTTATGACCGCGGCTGGAACAGTGACGCCAGCTCAAGTACTTGTACTAGGCGCCGGCGTTGCAGGATTACAAGCAATTGCAACTGCTCGTCGACTTGGCGCAGTTGTTTCTGCATACGATGTGCGACCATCATCGGCTGATGAAGTGAAATCAATGGGTGCAACTTTCATTGAACTCGAACTTGAAGCACTAGAAGGCGCTGGTGGTTATGCACGTGAGATGACCGAAGAGCGCGCAGCGAAACAGCGTGAACTTTTGACACCGTATATTGCAAAATCACATTTAGTCATTACTACTGCCGCTGTTCCTGGTCGTGCTGCACCTCGTTTGATGACACAAGCCATGGTTGATTCAATGGCTCCAGGAACAATAATCGTTGACTTAGCTGCAGAATCTGGTGGCAATGTTGAAGGATCTAAGCCTGGTGAAGTTATCACTACCGCAGGTGGAGTAAAGATTTGGGGCGGAAAAGATGTTCCAAGTCAGTTGTCATTCCACGCTTCAAGTTTGTATTCACGCAATGTAGTCAATCTACTTACTCTATTTACTAAGGCTGGCGCAGATGGTGCACCTGTCTCATTCGACCTCAATTTTGAGGATGAAATTATCAATGGTGCAGCAGTAACGCATGCTGGTGCTCGCAGAAATTCGGGAGGAGCTAAGTAATGAATGCAGTTGCCATCATCTCCATCTTTACGCTGGCGGTATTCGTCGGTTTTGAAGTTGTATCGAAAGTTTCTTCAACTCTGCACACACCGCTTATGAGTGGAGCAAATGCAATTCACGGTGTGATTTTGGTCGGAGCAATTATCGTTGCCGACCACAGCACTACAAATCTTGAACTCGGACTAGCAGTTACTGCAATCGTGCTTGCAACTATAAACATGGTCGGTGGTTTTGTCGTAACAGATCGAATGCTTGAGATGTTCAAAGGTAAGAAATAATGAGCCGCACTATTTATGACCTCATTGGCCTCTTTGCAGGCATCTGTTTTATTCTGGCACTCAAAGGTTTGTCGCATCCAAAGACTGCACGTCGCGGAAATAAGATCGGTGCAGTTGGTGCGACTATCGCAACACTCGTTGTTTTCTTCTACGCAAATGAAGGTTCATCACTTCCACTCAATAACTTGGGATGGATCCTTGGTGCAATTGCAGTAGGTACCCTCATTGGAGTTCCTGCCGCTCGCAAAGTTCAGATGACTCAAATGCCACAACTAGTTGCACTATTCAATGGTGTTGGTGGTGGCGCAGCAGCACTTGTTGCAATCGTTGAATACCTCAACCTTGGCGATACAGCAACAACAGCAGAGGTTATCTTTACAGTATTTACCGTCATTGTTGGATGTGTTTCATTTAGCGGTTCCATCATTACATTTATGAAGCTTCAAGAGCTTATGACTACACGCCCAGTTGTATTTCCTGGCGGACGCTTTGTTATTGCAGGAACACTCGTTGCAGTATTAGGTGTAGCTGTATGGGTTGTCACTGCTCTTGGAACAACTCCACTATTGATACTCGCCGGTCTCTCCCTTCTCTTTGGTGTGCTCTTTGTACTACCAGTGGGTGGAGCAGATGTACCGATCGTCATCTCACTTCTCAATGCATTTACTGGTCTAACAGTTGCTGCAAGTGGATACGTCCTCGACTCAGTTCTATTGATTATTGCTGGAACTCTTGTCGGCGCATCAGGAACAATCTTGACTCGCTTGATGGCAGAGGCCATGGGACGCTCGCTCTTTGGAACTCTTTTCGGTGCATTTACAGCAAAACCACAAGACACTTCAGGAGCCGCAGAAGATCGTCCAGTGCGATCAGGTTCACCTGATGATGTTGCAATCTTGCTCAACTATGCACGTCGCGTTGTAATCGTTCCTGGTTTTGGTCTTGCAGTTGCGCAAGCACAACATACAGTTCGCGAACTTGCAGATTTGATGATTTCTAAAGGAATTGATGTTGCATATGGAATTCACGCAGTTGCAGGACGTATGCCTGGACACATGAACGTTTTACTTGCTGAGGCAAATGTTCCATACGATCAATTACTTGAAATGGATGAGGTCAATCCAACATTTGGGCAAACCGATGTTGCAATTGTTATTGGTGCAAATGACGTTGTGAATCCAGCAGCAAAGAACTCACCTGGTTGCCCAATTTATGGAATGCCAATTCTTGAAGTTTCAAATGCTGCAAATGTAATCTTCTTGAAGCGTTCTATGCGTCCTGGATTTGCTGGTATCGAGAATGAACTTCTTTATGACCCAAAGACCATGCTTCTATTCGGTGATGCGAAAGCTTCGCTCACCAAGGTAGTTGGAGCGCTTAAGGCTTTATAAGCTTGATCTACAGCAAAAAATCGACTACGGCGACTGAAAAGATAAGAGCACAGTCGCCTCTAGTCGATTTTTTGCTTTACGCCTTTTCGAATTGCAAGTAGTTGAAAGTTCAACTACTATTGGGGTAGTCGAAGGAGAGCCGAAATGCCTGCAGTGACAGTTAGCGATATAACAATTTTGCCTCGTGTAAGCAGCGCACCTGATGGTCGCGCACGCCGTGTAAAAAGCATTACTACTGCGCCGCAAGGTTTCGAAGGTGAAGGCTTTCCAGTTCGCCGCGCATTTGCAGGCGTTGATATGGCAGAGCTAGATCCCTTTATTCACTTAGATCAAATGGGCGAAGTTGAATACGCACCAGGTGAGCCAAAAGGTACTCCGTGGCATCCACATCGTGGATTCGAAACAGTTACATACATCAT
>CAIZPZ010000246.1:0-2825 GCA_903934975.1 uncultured Actinomycetes bacterium
ATCATGCATCTCATTACTCATGGATTCTTCAAAGCAGGAATGTTCCTTGGTGCTGGTTCAGTAATGCACGGTATGGATGATGAAGTAAATATGCGTAAGTATGGAAACCTTCGAAAATTCATGCCGATTACTTTCGTGACATTTGGTTTAGGTTACTTAGCAATTCTTGGAGTTCCGCCATTCGCTGGTTTTTACTCCAAAGATATGATTATTGAAACAGCATTTAATGCAGGTGGCATAAAGGGAATTCTTCTTGGTAGCGCAGCGCTACTTGGTGCAGGCCTAACAGCTTTCTATATGACTCGCGTCATGATTCTTACATTTACAGGCACGCCGCGATGGGATGAAAAAGCGGATCCACATGAGTCACCAATTCTGATGTGGTTACCAATGGCAATCCTTGCAGTTGGTTCTGTGACTTCAGGATTCTTGCTCTCACGCGGAGATGCCCTTGTGCATTGGCTTGAGCCGCTCTTTGCAGAGCATGGTGAACACGAAGAGCTATTGAAACCAATTGTTGTGACATCCCTTGCATTACTTATGGTTGCAATCGGTGTAGCGATTGCATTCTTGAAGTATTCACGCAGTGAAGTTTCACGCACAGCTCCTGAGGATGTTTCTCTCCTTACAAAAATTGTCCGTCGCGATCTTTTACAAGATGATTTCAACGAAGCAATCTTTATGCGCCCTGGCCAAGCACTCACTTCTACTTTGGTCAAAACTGACGAGATGGTCATTGATGGCGCAGTTCGTGGAATCGGCACCGCAGCCCTTGGCTCTGCCGGCGCTCTTCGTACAAGCCAAACAGGCTTTGTTCGCAGCTATGCAGCACTCATATTGATTGGCGCAGTTGCCCTCATTGCAGCGATTTGGGTGGTGACACAGTAATGAATATTTCATTGACTCTTCTTATGGCTCTACCACTCCTTGGTGCTGCAGTTTTAGCAGCACTTCCTAAGGCAAACGGACTTCTTGCTAAGCAAATCGCACTTGGATCAACAATTCTTGTTGCACTTGCAACGATTTCTATGGCTATCGGTTTTGAGCGCGACAATATCAATCTTCAATATGTAGAGAGCCGCCCATGGATTCCATCTTTTGGTATCAACTATGCAGTTGGCCTCGATGGCATCTCACTTGTTCTAATTTTGATGACAACTCTTCTTGCACCAATTGTCGTTCTTGCAGGATGGAACGAATCACAGAATGGTCGTTGGTCAACTAAGACTTTCTACATTCTTATTCTTGTTCTTGAAATGATGGCTATTGGGGTCTTTGCCGCAACCGATGTTTTCCTTTTCTATGTTTTCTTTGAAGCAATGCTCGTACCTGTCTACTTCTTGATTGGTGGTTATGGCACAGGGGAGCGTTCAGCTGCTGCAGTGAAGTTCCTTCTGTACAGCCTTTTCGGTGGTCTATTGATGCTTGCATCAATTATTGGTCTCTATGTTCTCTCTGGTGCACAAGGTGGACATACATTCGATACTCAAGCACTTTCACAACTGCAGATGAGTTCGACAACTCAAAATCTTCTATTCCTCGGATTCTTTATTGCCTTTGCGATCAAGGCTCCACTCTGGCCATTCCACACATGGTTACCTGATGCTGCAGATTCTGCAACACCAGGAACATCAGTTCTCTTACTTGGTGTACTCGACAAAGTAGGAACATTCGGAATGATTCGTTATTGCCTCACACTTTTCCCTGAGGCAACTAAGACATTCACGCCAGTAATTATCACGCTCTCAGTTATTTCGATAATTTATGGTGCATTCCTTGCCATCGGCCAAAAAGATATAAAGCGCTTGATCGCATTTACATCAATCTCTCACTTCGGTTTCATCACCATGGGAATCTTTGCAATGACTAGCCAAGGACAAAGCGGAGCAACGCTGTACATGTTCAACCACGGCTTCTCAACAGCAGCTCTTTTTCTAGTAGCAGGCTGGATGATTTCGCGTCGTGGCTCTTCAACAATTTCTGACTTTGGTGGATTGCAACGAGTCACACCAGTAATGGCATGGGCATTTTTCTTTGCAGGAATGTCGAGTTTGGCACTTCCTGGACTTTCAAGTTTCGTCTCAGAATTCTTAGTTCTTGTAGGCACATACACTCGCTATCCAGTAGCTGCAGTGATTGCAACATTTGGAATTGTTTTAGCCGCTCTCTATATTTTGATTCCAGTACAGCGCGCCTTACATGGCCCAACAACTGCTGGTAATGAAAATCTTCCAGATCTGACTCTTCGTGAAAGAGTCGCTATCGCACCTGTAGTTGTGATTATTGTTTTCTTAGGTTTCTACCCATCACCACTTCTCAAAGTTATCAATCCTGCGGCTACGCATGTGATTTCACAAATGGGATTTAGTGATCCCGCTCCAACGCAATTGGGAGGCAAGTAAGAAATGACTTTCACATCGCCAGTACTAAATTACGCAATCCTCTCACCAATGCTTATTGTTCTAGCCGGTGCGCTCATCGGCGTATTAGTTGAAGCTTTCGTTGGCAAAGCACTTCGCCCAATTGTTCAACTCATCCTCACTGTTGCAACACTTCTTCTTTCTTTAGTTCAAGTATTTAGAATTAGAGAATCAGAATCACTGAGTGCGGCAATGGGCTCCGTTGTTTTTGATGGAGCAGGCTTTCTCTTTCAAGCAGCGATTCTAGTTATCTCTATAATTTCTGTATTCCTCATCGCTGATAATGAAAACTTCACAGCGCTAGCAGCTGCGATTCCTGGATCCGCCGAAGAACAGGCTGCGATTCAACAAGGAAATAAAGTCACTGAAGTTTTCCCACTCACTCTCTTTGCAGTAGCAGGAATG
>CAIZPZ010000247.1:0-8598 GCA_903934975.1 uncultured Actinomycetes bacterium
CGATGACCAAATTGCAATTTATAAGTTTCAAATCCAAGAGCGCGACCTAAAATTTGGTGACCAAAACAAATTCCAAAGATAGGAATTTCTGCATTGAGAATTTCTCGAACCGTTTCAACGACATCCTGCATCGTCGAGGGATCACCTGGTCCATTTGATAGAAAAACACCATCAGGATTGAGCGCCTTTATACTCTCAATAGTTGAGTTATAGGGAACTACATGAACTTCTACGCCGCGTTGAGCTAGAGCGCGTGGCGTCGCCGCTTTGATTCCAAGGTCGATAGCCACAACTTTGAATTTCTTCTCACCGATTGCTTTGACGACATAGGGCTTATCAGTTGAAACATCCTCACACAGATATGCCCCAGTCATTGCAGGAACTTTTCGAACTTCAACAACCATCTCTTCGCGAGATAAATCTAAACCAGAGAAAATACCAACTCGCATCGCGCCTCTATCACGCAAGTGGCGAGTGATAGCGCGCGTATCAACGCCTGCAATACCAATAATTCCTTGAGCGATCATTTCAGCCTCAAGATCATTTTCACTACGCCAGTTAGATGTCAGAGATGAAGGATTTCTGACAACAAAGCCTGCAACCCAGATCTTTGACGATTCATTATCGAGGGAATTCACGCCAGTGTTGCCAATGTGTGGTGCAGTCATCACAACTACTTGTTTGTGATACGAAGGATCAGTCAGTGTTTCTTGATATCCAGTCATACCTGTTTGAAATACTGCTTCACCAAATGTTTTGCCTGTTGCAGCCCACGATCGACCTTCAAATATTCGACCATCATCGAGAACGAAGAATGCTTTAGTCATCGCTTCACTCCCTTGAAAAATGTATGTGTTACTACACCAGGAAATTCCATTCCATGGAAGGGAGTATTGCGGCTCCGTGAAGCAACGAGGTCGCGATCGACCCTCCATGAGGCAGTTGGATTAATCACGCTCAGGTGGGCGCTCTTTCCGACAGCGATCTCCTGACCATGATCGCCATATCCGCCAATACGAGCAGGTGCAATTGAGAGACGATCACTGACCTGCTGCCAATTCATTAAACCTGTATCAACCATGGTGTGCATCACGATCGAGAGAGCCGTTTCTAATCCCAACATTCCAAAGGATGCTTCCTGCCATTCGCACTCTTTAGTTTCAGCAGGATGAGGCGCATGATCTGTTGCAACGATATCGATGATGCCCTCTGCAAGGGCTTCACGTAGAGCCATGACATCTTTGTGAGTGCGCAACGGCGGATTTACCTTATACATTGGATCATAGGAAGAAGCGAGATCATCTGTGAGCAGTAAGTGATGTGGAGTCACTTCAGCAGTGACATCAATGCCGCGCGCTTTCGCCCAACGGATTATTTCAACTCCTCCAGCCGTCGTTACATGGCAAATATGTAGACGTGACGAAACGTGTTCAGCGATTAACACATCGCGTGCAATTATTGATTCTTCTGCAATTGCTGGCCAACCTTTGAGGCCAAGTTTTGCCGAAACAATTCCTTCATTCATCTGTGCGCCAACAGTCAGGCGTGGCTCTTGCGCATGTTGAGCGATAACGCCACCAAACTGCTTTACATATTCAAGCGCTCGACGCATAACAAGTGGATCTGAAACACAATGGCCGTCATCACTAAAGACTCTGACCTTCGCAATCGAATTGGCCATCGCTCCCATTTCAGAGAGCTTCTCCCCTTCAAGTCCCTGAGTTACGGCTCCAACCGCGAAGACATCACATAATCCTGCTTCTTGTCCTAAACGAAATACTTGCTCAACAACACCTGCAGTATCTGCAACTGGTGATGTATTTGCCATCGCAGAAATTGCAGTGAAGCCGCCTTTTACCGCTGCCCGAGAACCGGAGAGAACTGTCTCTGCATCTTCGCGCCCTGGTTCGCGAAGATGGGTGTGTAAATCCACTAGACCAGGTAGCACCACGCAATTGGTGATATCAAATATCTCACTTCCACTTGCATCGAGTGAGGTGCCAATTGCAGAGATAAGTCCATCCTTTATTGCAATGTCACTCTTGGTTCCATTAGGTAATGAGCCACCTTTAAGAATGTACGAAGAACTCATGATTGTGCTCCAATCTCACTTGGTGCCCCCGCTAAGAGAAGGTAAAGAATTGCCATGCGAACACTGACTCCATTTGATACTTGTTCCACAATGACAGAGCGTGCGCTATCGGCAACATCGGCAGTTATTTCTAAACCACGATTCATCGGGCCTGGGTGCATAATGATGGAGTTTGCCTTCATCATCATCATTCGATCTCTATTGAGTCCAAAATATCGCGAGTATTCGCGCGCATTGGGAAAGAATAAATCGGACATGCGCTCTTGCTGGACTCGCAGCATCATTACTGCATCTAGTGAAGGCAAGACGGAATCAAAATCGTAGGAGATATCAACTGGCCAACTCTCTACGCCGAAAGGTAAAAGTGTTGGAGGTGCTATCAGAGTTACGTGCGCACCCAAGAGAGCGAGTAGAAGCACATTAGATCGAGCGACACGAGAATGCAGAACATCTCCAACAATTCCTATTCGCAGTCCTGACAAATCCCCGCCACCTTTGGTGCAGTGCTTGCGAATCGTGAATGCATCAAGTAGGGCTTGGCTAGGGTGTTCGTGCGTACCATCGCCTGCATTGATGACACTTCCACTCATCCATGCAGAATCTGCAAGACGAACTGGAGCACCGGATGCGAAGTGGCGAATAATTACTGCATCGGCTCCCATTGCTTGCAATGTAAGCGCTGTATCTTTGAGGGATTCACCCTTGCTCAGCGATGAGCCCTTTGCGCCAAAATTGATAACGTCGGCAGATAGTCGTTTAGCTGCTGCTTCAAAAGAGATACGCGTACGTGTTGAATCTTCGGCAAATAGATTGACAATTGTGCGACCGCGAAGTGTTGGAAGCTTCTTCATTGGTCCATCACTTGCTCGAGCCATTTCAATAGCAGTATCTAAAATCAGAACTGCTTCGTCCTTAGAGAGATCCGATATAGACAATAAGTGGCGCATTATTTGTTCTCGCCTTCGCTCACGAGAACTTCGTCTTGACCATCAGTCTCGCTCAAATTCACTTTCACATTTTGTGTTCGGGCGGTTGGAATGTTTTTTCCGACAAAATCCGCGCGAATAGGTAATTCGCGATGCCCGCGATCTACCAAGATCGCCAACTGCACGCTCTTTGGTCGACCAATCTCACCGAGTGCATCCAGCGCCGCTCTAATTGTTCGACCACTAAATAGGACGTCATCGATGAGGATTACATCTCGTCCATCGATTCCTGCTGCCGGGATAAGAGTTGGCATAAGTGCCCTCGGTGGACGCATCCGCAGATCGTCTCTATGAAGAGTTATATCAAGAGTGCCCACGGGAACCTGGCAAGAATCAATAGAGTTGATCAGCGTTGCTATGCGAGTTGCTAAATGAGCACCCCGTGTTGGAATTCCCAATAAAGTGAGATTCGAGGAACCATTGTTTTTTTCAAGTATTTCGTGAGAGATGCGCGTTAGAGCTCTCGATATTTCTTGCGCCGACAGGGCAGCACTCATGTAATTCTCCTTCCCCGCCTCGCAGGACGGGTCGTTAAAGGATGCGAGGCGCACTTTACCACGGTGCCCACCAATCTGTGGATATCTCATTCGGTGCATGGCGAAACTTCCTACTCTTTGAGCATGAAAGCAAAAAATCTAATTACTCAACCGCCTATCGCGCAGATCAATGAGCGCTTACGTGGCATACGGCTAGCCGCACATCTCACACTTTTAGATGTCGAACGACTGAGCAGTGGTGCCATCGGCAGCGTCGCTCTCGGCTCTTACGAACGTGGAACACGTGCCTTGAGTCTGAAAAAAATCATCGAGCTGGCCAACTTTTATCAAGTACCAGTTGAGGATTTGATTACAGGTAAAAAACCTGTTCAAGCGTCCACAGAGGCGCGAAGTACGATCGATTTCCAAAAAACGCGTGATCGCGCACACACAGATATAGATATTGCAACGCTCTCACAATTTCTCACCGGGATAGCGCATCTGCGTGGAGATTGGAATGGTCAAGTAATGAGCATTCGCGAATCTGATATGCGCGTGATTGCACTTGTGTGCCGACGAGAGATCGGTGATGTCCGTCAATGGTTAGCCATTGAAGGATTACTCCTGAAATAAATTTAGAGAGAAATACTCTCTTTGATTGATGCAATCTTTCCAAGTACTCCATGAATATAACCAGCAGATTCATCGGTAGAAAGCTCTTTGGCCAGCGTGAGAGCTTCATCTATTGCTACTGCATCAGGTAATTCACTAGCCCAGATAATTTCATATATTCCTATACGCAAGATGCTGCGATCAACAGCTGGCAAACGATCCATATCCCAGCCTTGTGCATATGTTGCAATCAATTCATCAATTTTTCGGCGATGTTCGCTCACACCAGAAATAATCTCACGCGTATACTCACGAATCGGACGCGCATCTGGACCTTCTTCAACCACATCTCGTGAGACCAAGATATCCAAAGCAACACTTCCTCGAATATCTGACTCGAAGAGAATGTCTAGCGCTTGTTTGCGCGCCTTAGAGCGAGCAGACACTAGTTTGCGCGACCGAGATACGAGCCATCGCGAGTGTCAACAAGAATCTTTTCATCCTGCTTGATAAACAAAGGCACTTGAACAACAATTCCAGTCTCAACTGTCGCAGGTTTGGTTCCACCTGAAGAGCGATCACCTTGTAGGCCAGGCTCTGTATATGTAATTGTCAACGTAACGGATGCTGGAAGTTCAATATAGAGCGGATTGCCTTCGTGTACGGCGACTATGGCTTCAGTATTTTCCAACATGTAATTTGCTGCCTCGCCAACAGTTGCTGATGAGATCAGCATTTGATCATATGTTTTGTTATCCATAAAAATGAAATCTTCACCCTCTTTGTACAAGAAGTTCATTTCGCGCTTTTCAAGGATTGCAATTTCAACTTTGACGCCCGCGTTGAACGTCTTCTCTACAACTTTTCCAGTAAGAACTTGGCGCATCTTTGTGCGTACGAATGCCGGACCTTTACCTGGCTTCACATGTTGAAATTCAATGACATTCCATAGCTGACCGTCGATATCTAGAGTCATGCCATTCTTTAGATCATTAGTTGTTGCCACGGTAAATCGCCTCGCGCTTTCGTAATTTCTCAGCCCTTGCAGATTTTCCCGCTGGCTGGCTACCGATTTCGGTAATCAATGGAGTAAGGATACCTTCGAAAATGTAGCCGCCTTACCGCGTAAATCTCCTAATTGAGAAGATTTTTTAGTGCTACGCAAGCAAGAGCGTAAGAATTTGGCCCAAATCCAGCGATTGTTCCTGTTGCAACGCCAGAAATAACTGATGTATGTCGAAACTCTTCGCGTGACATCGGGTTTGAGAGATGAACTTCAATAAGCGGGGCTTTCACAAGTTCTGCAGCATCGCGAATTGCATACGAATAATGGGTGAAAGCTGCAGGATTAATAATTACGGGAGTCTTCGTGTCGGCAGCCTCATGTAGCCAACCGATAATTGTTGCTTCATCATCGCTCTGACGCACATCTGCTTCAAACCCATTGCTCTTTGCGCTGGATTCAATCAACATAACTAATTCTTTATAGTTGAGATCCCCGTAAATTGAGGAGTCGCGAATATCTAAGCGCGCAAGATTTGGGCCATTAATGACAAGAATTTTCACTTGCTTACTCTCTCATATATCGCACTCAACTCGCGCTCCCCTGGAGAATCTAGGCGGGCGGTTTTTTCAAGAGCCTCAAGCAACACGAATCTAACCGTGCGCCCACGCGCCTTTTTATCTAAGGACAATAGGGGCAAGAGGCGGCTCCATGCAGATGCATCGTAGGCAATAGGCAAATTGAGATTGCTCAAGATTCGACGATGTTGATCAACAATTTCGCTCGCTAATGAACCATGCGTATGCGAAAGTTCAGCGGCAAAGACCATGCCGATCGAGACTGCTTCGCCATGGCGAAGTGAATATTTACTATCAATTTCAATGGCATGGGCAAGGGTGTGACCATAGTTGAGAATTTCGCGATGAAAGCTCTCTTTGAAATCCGCGCTAACAACTGATGCCTTCACCTTTATAGCAGCAGTGATGAGTTGCGTTACTAAATCAATATCGCTTCTTATCTGCGACAAATCCTTACCTTCGACACGATCTAAAATTGTCTTATCTGCTATAAATCCACACTTGATAACTTCGGCTAGTCCTGCAGAAAAGTCACGATCGGACAGTGTTGTCAGCCATGAAGTATCGACAATGACATCAATAGGTGAGTGAAAAGAACCAATCAGATTCTTTCCATAATCACTATTCATGCCAGTCTTACCACCGATGGCAGCATCGACCATTCCGGCAACACTTGTTGGCACTGCAACCCAATCAATTCCACGCAGCCAGGTTGCGGCAGCGAATCCAGCAATATCAGTGGTTGCTCCCCCACCTATTCCTATGATGATATCGCTGCGCGTAAATCCTGCAGCGCCTAACCAATCCCACAATTTCAAAAGTGTTGCAGTGCTTTTACCCTCTTCGCCATCGGGAATCGTGAAGATATGGATATCTGTATCTGATTCGATTTCGAAATTTACCTGCGACGCGATTCTTTCGCTAACAATAAATGCAGCTCGAGATCTTCCATCGAGCGCTTTTTCAAGCGCTAGGTCCCATTGCCCATCGCTTATGTGTACCTGTGAGATGCGATCTGCCTTGATGGTGATTGCACTCATTTGATCATCTCCACAATCTGACTCACAATCGCATTTGCCTTCAATGTATCAACCTTAATACAGTGATCTGCAACATCCTCATAAATTGGACGCCGTTTGTCGAGAAGAGATTGCCATTGCGCACGAGGATTACCTAACAGAAGAGGTCTATCTCTATTGAAACCCACACGTGGCGCTGCCACAGAGAGTGAAACATCTAAGAATATTTTTACGCTTTTAGAATTCTTGAGCAACGCTTGCGCCGTTGGAGATATCGGCGCTCCCCCACCTAGAGATAAGACGGTATCAGTTGCTGATAATTGATTTTCTAAGACTTCAAGTTCAAGGGCTCGAAAACGATCTTCGCCATCATCGACAAAAATCTGCGAGACACTTTTTCCAGATATTTTCTCTATAACTTTATCTGTATCAACAAAAGCTAATTTGAGATTTTTTGCAAGAAGAGCGCCTACGGTACTTTTTCCAGCACCTGGGGCTCCAAGTAAAATTACTAAGGTCATCTCTATTTGAAATTGAGATTCTTCATATAAGAATCGAAATTGCGCTTTGTCTCAGTAACACTATCTCCACCGAATTTTTCAAGTACAACTTCGGCCAGAACCAAGGCGACCATTGCCTCAGCAACAACTCCTGCTGCAGGTACGGCGCATACATCTGAACGTTGATTAATAGCTTTTGCTGCTTCACCAGTTGCAACATCGATAGTGTCGAGTGCCTTTGGAACAGTAGAAATTGGTTTCATAGCAGCGCGCACGCGAAGAATTTCACCATTTGACATTCCGCCCTCAGTGCCACCGGCGCGATCTGTGCGGCGAACTATGGCGCCTTGAGCATTTTTTTCAATTTCATCGTGGGCGACAGAGCCACGACGAGTTGCAGTTGTGAAACCATCTCCGATTTCAACACCCTTAATCGCTTGAATCCCCATTACAGCAGCTGCCAATTTTGAATCTAGGCGACGATCCCAGTGCACGTGGGAACCAAGCCCAGGAGGCATATTAAATGCTAGAACTTCGATGACTCCACCCAAAGTATCTCCATCACGATGAGCCGATTCAATCTCTTTGATCATTGCTTCACTTGATGAGCGATCGGCGCAACGAACTTCATCCAAATCGATACGATCCATATCATTTTCATTAGGCAGTGGCGCTGTATCTGGAACACGAGCACTGCCTATTGAGAGAACATGACTCAGGATTGTGATTCCAACACTTTGTTCTAAGAAAGCGCGAGCAACTGCGCCGAGTGCAACTCTGGCTGCAGTCTCGCGTGCACTCGCGCGTTCTAGAATTGGACGAGCATCATCCAGGTTATATTTTTGCATTCCAACTAAATCTGCGTGACCTGGGCGTGGTCGAGTCAACGGTGCGTTGCGTGCCAAATTTTCTATCTCGGAAGGATCTATTGGATCTGCAGACATAACCTTTTCCCACTTTGGCCATTCTGAATTCCCAACTTGAATTGCAATCGGTCCGCCTTGAGTAAGACCGAGTCGAACGCCACCCAGAATTGTTATTTTGTCTGCTTCAAAACTCTGCCTAGCGCCTCGTCCAAAACCAAGGCGACGACGTGCTAAGTGTTTATCAATATCCGCACTCGTAATTACTACCGAGGCTGGAATTCCTTCGAGGATGGCACTCAATGCTTGTCCGTGCGATTCACCTGCAGTCAGCCATCTCATGTGCTTATTCTTGCAGATAATGCCCCTATCTCGTCGCCAAATAAAGGATTGCGCCAGAAAATAATGAAGGGGCCCAAGGAATACTGCGAGATATTGTGCCCTTCTTTAGAATTGTAAATGCAGCGGC
>CAIZPZ010000248.1:0-6965 GCA_903934975.1 uncultured Actinomycetes bacterium
GCAGTAAATAAAGGCAAAGTCTCTATGGCCGCAATCGATGCAAAGGTTGAGCGCTTATTGCTCATGGCTCAGCGCGTTGGTGGATTTGGTCCTGCTCCAAAACCAGAAAATCTCAGTGATGAATTTATTCAAGATTTTGCTCGCAAAGCATCATCTGCTGGCGCTGTTCTTCTCAAAAATAGCGATGCACTTCCACTAGCTAAGGAAGTTTCAATAGCAATAATTGGTGGACATGCTTCCGCCGGGCGCGAACAAGGCGGCGGAAGCGCAACAGTTGTTCCAGTTGAAGTAATTACCCCACTGGCTGGAATTAGCGCAGCAAGTAAAGCGAAAATTTCTTATGCAATGGGCGTTGAAGCCGATAGCAAGTTGACTCGATTTAGTGCGCGCAATGCGATCAATAGTGTTACAAAAAAACCAGGATTACACATTGAAGCATTTGATGAAAATGGCGTACTTATTCATAGTGAAGAACGCTTTGCCGGACAGCTCAATTGGATGGCTATTGATTGGGTATTTAGAACAAAGAGCCTGAAAGTCTCACTCACATTCACACCAGATGAAGATGGCAAACATCAATTTGGAGTGGGTTATGTAGGACCAGTGATAATTACTCAAGATGGTGTGAAAATTCTTGATACTGATGTACTGCCAGATACCGACGATATCGGTGGCGCAGTGCTCAATCCACCCGAGGCACGCGTTGATCGCGAACTCAAAAAAGGTGTTGCAACAGAGCTTGTATTTGAATTTCAAACAGGTGGCTTAGATATTCCTGTCATTGCTTGCAATGTTGGTTTCAAAACGCCCGTGGGAACATTGCAGCAAGAGCGTGACAAGGCTGTTGCAATTGCAAAAACAAGTGATGTCTCTGTTGTATTTGTTGGAACAACCTCAGCAATTGAAAGTGAAGGTTTTGACCGAACAGATCTAAATCTTCCTCAAGGTCAAGATGAACTCGTAAAGGCAGTTGCTGCGGTAAGTAAGAAAACTATTGTTGTGATTAATGCTGGATCACCAATTCTGATGCCGTGGAAAAACGATGTCGATGCAATTCTTCTTACATGGTTTCCTGGACAACAAATGGGTAATGCAGTTGCTGACATTTTATTTGGTGATGCAGAACCAGGTGGACGCCTACCAACTACCTGGCCAGATAAAGAATCCGATCTACCGGTGCGCGATGTAACTCCAGTAAATGGGATTCTTGAATATAAAGAAGGGTCTGATATTGGATATCGTGCGTGGATTAAGTCCGGCAATAAACCAGCTTTCGCTTTTGGTTACGGACTCGGTTACACAACATGGAAGAGAGAACTCCTTTCAACGAACTGGTCCAAAGGCTTAGATGTTGAAGTTTCTGTAAGAAATAGTGGCAGCCGAAGCGGATCAGATGTTGTTCAGATCTATGGCGCGCCAGAATCTGATCCAACAAACAAAAAGTTATTGGGTTTTGCAAAAGTATTTGCTAGCGCAGGAGAAAAGAAATCAGTAAGTATTTCTATCGCTGCGCATTCATTCGATTTTTGGGAATCAGGGTGGGTTCGTAAAACTGGTTCATGGAAAATCTGGATTGCCTCTAACGCCCTTGATGAATCCCTTGTAGTCAATGTAGAAATCCAATAAACAAGGGCAAAATTGGGCTCTTAGGCAAAAGAAGGTAGGATTCACAGGCTCAACAAAACTAAATATGCGCGCGTAGCTCAACGGATAGAGCATCTGACTACGGATCAGAAGGTTAGGGGTTCGAATCCCTTCGCGCGCACGAGATAAGCCTTTCGGTGCCTTTCACACCGGGGGGCTTTTCTTCTTTAACTATCTGATTGTGTATCCACCATCTACAACTAGATCAGCGCCATTAATCATGTCTGCGCCATGATTGAATCAGGAAAATTACCTTTGGATAAAATCTGCACCCACCAACTTCCATTGGCTGATTTCCAAAAAGGTCTAGATATGGTTTCAGCAGGGGATCAATCAATTAAGGTTTCTTTAATTCCCTAAAGATTTTTTATGGGTAAAGCCCGCGTAATCTGTGGGCTTCGGCAACACGTGCAACACCGATCATATGTGCTGCTTCGCGCCATGAAACCTTCTTAGTGCGCGCCATCTCTTCAACTTCGCGGAAGGAGCGCATCATGATTTCGTTGAGATTTGATTTCACTTCATCTGCGCTCCAGAAATAATTCTGTTTATCTTGCACCCATTCGAAGTAAGAAACGATTACACCGCCTGAGTTTGCCAAGATATCTGGAACAACAAGAACATGATTCTCGTTCAAGATTGCATCTCCGCCAGGAGTAGTTGGGGCGTTTGCGCCTTCAACAATAATTTTTGCTCTAATTCCTGAGGCATTTTTCTCAGTGATTGCATCAGCAAGTGCTGCAGGTATAAGAACATCAACATCTAAATGTAAAAGTTCTTGCTGTGTAAGCTTGTCGGTGCCAGGTAAATTGAGATTGTTATTAGCTAAGAAATGGTTCCAGAGTTCACTAACGTTTTTGAATCCCGTGACACCACCATTGACATCGCTGACAGCAACAACTTTGAGACCTAGATTTTCAAGTGCAATAGCAGCCCAGTAACCAACTTTTCCAAAGCCTTGAATAGCAACGGTTGCACCCTTGGGATCAATACCCCTAACAAGTAGCGCTTCGATTGCAGATATTGCAACGCCATCACCAGTTGCAGATGTTCTGCCAAGTGATCCGCCAAGAACAATTGGTTTACCAGTAACAACACCCGGAACTGCAAAGCCAGCGTTGACGGAATATGTATCCATCATCCATGCCATATTTCGCTCATCTGTTCCAACATCAGGGGCAGGAATGTCGCGCTCTGGTCCAATAATTGGCAAGATTTCAGATGTGTAACGACGAGTTAGGCGTTCATTTTCACCGAGTGATAGTGAATGTGCATCAACTGCGATACCGCCTTTAGCTCCGCCATAGGGAAGATTTGTCAGTGCGCATTTCCATGTCATCAACATTGCTAGGGCAACGGTTTCATCCATATCAATTGTTGGGTGAAAACGAACTCCACCCTTTGATGGACCTCGCGTTGTTGAATATTGGACTCTAAAGCCCTTATACATTTCCACATTGCCGTTATCTCGGCGAAGCGGAACGGCAACTTCCAAAATACGACGTGGCGTTGAAAGTGTCTGCCAATCGTTTTCAGTTAGCTCTAATAGTTCTACAGCGCGACGTAATTGTGCCCGCGCAGTCTCAAGTGCTGACTCCATTGTCATCTCTTTTTCGAAAAACGTTGTTTTGTTTAGCTACGTAGCGCTTCCGCAAGACTGCGGAAATCTTCTACCAAAATATCAATCTCTTTCTGGCCGTGTGCCAAAGAGATCAACCATTGCTCATCGAGTCCCGGAGGCGTAATTACTCCACGATTGAGCGACCAGAGCCATGAGAGCTCTGCGATTTTGAAATCAGTTGCTTTGTAATCGCGGTAGTTGCGCACGGGCAGCGTTGACCATGTGATGCAACCTTTTACGCCAAAACCAACAGTGTGCGCTGGTAATTGGTATTGCTCAATAATTTCGGTAATACGTGCAAGTGCCTGCATGTTGAGAGCCTCTGCTTTCGCAAGAGCTTCTTCAGTACAGATTTTATCAACTGCACGTACGCCAGCCATTGCTAGTGGATTACCGTTGAAAGTACCAAAGTGTGCAAGACGGCCATCGGCAACTGCATCCATGTACTTCTTCTTGCCACCAAATGCTGCAAGTGGAACTCCACCGCCGATTGACTTAGCAAGTGTGATCAGATCTGGTTTTACACCAAGACGTTGTGCTGCACCTTGTGGTCCAGCAGTAAGTCCTGTTTTAACTTCATCAAAAATAAGAATGATGTCGTAATGATCACAGAGTGCGCGAACACCTTCAAGGTATCCAGCATCTGGGAGAACAATTGCGATATTTTCTAGAACAGGTTCAAGAATAAAGCAAGCAATATTCTTTGCATGCTCTTCAAATATCTTTTCAAGGGCAACTAAATTGTTATAAGGAACAACGTAGACATCACCAGGAACTGTTCCAGCGTATGCAACCGCGTTAGGTGATTGCGCATCGCCAGCTTCATTGAGTGCTGGTTTTGCAGAGACCATAAGTGGATCAAATGATCCGTGGTATCCACCCTCGATCTTTACTATGCCATTCTTTCCAGAATATGCGCGAGCAAGACGAGTTGCATACATTGTTGCTTCAGTACCAGAGTTGGCAAAGCGAACCTGGTCAATCGCAAAGCGCTTACAGATACGTTCACCTGCATCACGAGAAATTGGTGATGGTGTAACGAAGAGCATTCCCTCTTTCAGGGATGCTTCAATTTCGGCAACAACAACTGGGTTTAGGTGGCCAGCGAGCATTGCTCCAAAGCCCATGGAGAGGTCAAGTAATTGACGTCCATCAACATCTGTCATCCACGCACCGTGTGCTGAAACGATTGAGATCGGATATGGATCCCAATGTTGGAAGCTGGAAGGAACACCCAAAGGCATTGTTCGAAGCGCGAGAGTGCTCTCTTTTTCAGAGGCTGAAGTATTTTCTTTAAAGCGCGCCCATTCTTGATCTAACAAGGCCTGTATTTTTGTTACTGATAGCGGCTCGGATGTTGCGGGTACTGATCTAAACGTTTGCGCATGGTTAGCGTGGGTTTTCATTTTTTGCATTTTCGATTCCAAGGCTTTCCCAGAATCCCTAATGCCTTACTCCCTACAGAGTTTGTTACCCCACGAGTTTAGCAAGTAAAGACTTTAAAGCAAGTGCAGAAAATTTACGCGTGTTTACGCATGAAAAAAATGTCCTTTATTTCATAAAAAGTGCATTTAATCTTTTTGTTGTGAAAAAAAGTCCTATAACTACCATGACGACAAAATAGGAAACATGACCTAAAAGACCAACATTTATCTGACCTAGAGTGAGTCCACGAACTAAATGTATTGCTTGTGAAAGTGGGAGCGCCTTAATAATAAATTGCAACCATTCTGGAAAAACTGATAGTGGATAAAATGAACCAGAAAATAGAAACATAGGCAATAAAAATATATTTATAACTTCTAATTGCTGAAAAGATTTCATGTAAGTAGTAAGTGCCATACCTACTGATGCAAAACCAAATGCAATTAGTACTGCAGCCGGTATTGCTAAAAGTCCCCACAAACTCGGAATCAATCCAAGAGGTGCGACAACAGCCATAAAGCCAACCCCGTAAAGAAAACCGCGAAGAAGAGCTAAGCCAATTTCGCCTAGTGCGACATCTAGAGGACCAAGTGATGTTGCGAGCATGCCGTGGTAAATGCGATCGTGATTGAGTTTGAAGTAGATATTGAAAGTGGAGTCATAAATCGCGCCATTCATGGCACTTGTGGCAAGTAGTGCTGGTGCGATGTAGACGGCGTAAGGAATGCTCAGACCATTGCTTTCGATATTGCCAATCAATTCTCCAAGCCCGTAACCAAAGGCAAAGAGGTAGAGCACGGGCTCAACAAAGCCGGAGAGAATTACCATCCACGTCGAAGATTTGAATGCGATGTAACCGCGTTCAAAGATTGCTCGAGAGCGCCCAGAGTAAACGCGCTCGCCTAATCTTCCGCGACGCGCTTCGGCGATAGCAACAGCTGCACTAATTATCATTGTGCGAGCCTCTTAGTGAAGATACGGCGAGAGAAAAATACGCCGAGTACAAGAAGTGCGACAAGGAAAACCATGTGAGTTATTGCCATCGTCTGGGTGAGGGCGTGACCATAAGTGAGATAACGACCGAGTTCAGTTGCATGCCACAGTGGTGAGATCCAACCAATCCATTGCAGATAGATCGGCATCGATGAAAGTGGATAGAAAGTTCCTGAAAAAAGAAAGAGTGGCATCATCACAAAACGATTAAAAATAACAAAAAACATGTTTTCATCTTTTAAAAGTCCTGCTATTGCCTGCGTAATTGAACCAAATGCAACACCAGCCATCACAGCAGTTGGAATTGCCAGCCACGCCTTACTGGATTCCAGTGCTCCAAAAGCGAGCATCACAAACCAATAAATAACGACTGTTCCAACTACACGAACGAAAGATGCCAGAAAAACACCGGTAGCTATCTGATTTCCAGAGATAGGAGTTGCATTCATACCTAAGAAGTTTTTCCACCAATTAAAACCTTCAAGTGTTGGGAAAACAGATTCATCAATCGCACCTTGAATTGCTGCAGTAGCCAGTAGCGCAGGTGCCAAAAATGTTAAGTATTTGACACCATCAATACCTGCTGGACCGGCGCTCTTATCGATAAATGCGCCAACACCTACTCCAATAGATAAAAGGTAGAGAACTGGATTAGCAACGGCTATCGCCAAAATCATCCAAATCCATTTCATCATGGCTGTCAGACGCGCTTGTGCAACATAGAGAGAGCCGCGAGAGATTATTTTTTCTTGATCAACGATCTCTAAGGAGCCTTGGCGAATATATGGAGTGCTCATTAGTCGACAAGAGTTCTTCCTGTAAGACGCAGGAACACATCTTCGAGTGATGATCTGCGCACGAGCGAAGTCTTAGGGTGCAAACCTGCGCTGTAAATCTTTTCTAATAGCGCTTCACCATCTTCGCTATAGAGCAAAATACGATCCGGCAATTCTTCAATGCGGTCACACATACCGCGCAATTGATCTGCCATTTCACTGTTGCGCTCCGAACCAAAACGAATTTCAAGAACTTCCTTTGTTGAATAATCCTTAATCAATTGCGCAGGACTTCCCTCAGCCATGATTTTGCCTTTATCCATAACAACGAGGCGATCGCAGAGTTGCTCTGCTTCATCCATAAAGTGCGTTGTAATAACAAGTGTTACACCTTGTTCTTTGAGGCGAAACAAGCGATCCCAGAGAATATGACGTGCTTGAGGATCTAACCCAGTCGTTGGTTCATCAAGCATCAAAATTTCAGGTTCACTCACTAAGCCACGAGC
>CAIZPZ010000249.1:0-3496 GCA_903934975.1 uncultured Actinomycetes bacterium
CTGGAAATCCTCACGGCGGACCCAGGTGACCAAGACCCAAAGGGAGCAGACCAAGGTGACGATGAGGGCCGGGAAGTAGAAGATTTTGTCCACAAAAATACCGATCGGAGGACTTCCTGGCATCAATCCACGAAGTGAGATCAAGGAATAGGTAAGCGCTGCAGCCCAAGTCAATGAAGAGAGCGTTGGCGGGCGCTGACCTGTAACAACCATATAAGTCATAATCGTCACCGAGAGCATCGCTGTAATCATGAGCAACAGAATGATTGAAACCAGAAGTTTTGTTGAATTAGATCGGTGCGTTTCAAATACCGACGATGACTGACCATTGTTGAACTCATCGACAGCCAGTTTGAATGACTCTTTATCGTTGATTGTCACTGTCTTAAATGCATCGTTCCAAAGACCGTGAACCATTCTTACGTCAAAGGTATCAATATTCTTGGTGTAATCGAGAGGAAGGATATTGAGAGTTACCTGATCTCCACCTTTGAGATTTGAAACCGCAGACATAGGAATTTCGAAGTTATATCTATCAAGCGGGTACCAAGAGATATTGCTCCTTGTTCCTGCACCTGGCTGCTCATCAATCTGAATATCAAAACCACCAGTTGGAACATCCTTCTTGAAGCTATAGGTATTACTTCCCCCATTACTTGCACCAATAACTGAGTCAACTAGCAAATCGACATCTTGGGTCGGAACCCAGCCACTCTTTAACTTAAAACCAATATCTTCAGAGTTTGGCCACGGCAAGACTCGAGCATTCGCGGTTCCCTCGAGTGGATTGACCCCCGTAATCTGAACCAGCAACTCAAGACGATTATCTGAGCTCATTTTGATCAGCTTCTCATCAATTGCCGCAGTATCCCCCGCTGAACTCTGCGAGATCACAATCACGATACCGAGATATGCCACAGTGATGGCGATGAAAGTCTGGACGAATTTAGTTCTCAGTAAATGCATTTCGCAACCTATCTCTTTTTGTATCCAGTTGGGCATTTAGGTTTGACGCCATAAACTCGTTGGACTTTCTTTCCCTTTGCACAGGTGATTGTTGTTTTCTTAACGCTTACCTTGGCTGGCAATGCTGGTGCTACAGCCGCAACTTCGGCTTCCTGGGTAAATTTTGCCTTAATTATTGGTGCTGAGAACTCAAAATTCTTTGCACGAAGGTAGAGCCAACCGTTTCGTTCTCCGATGACTGTCGTGGCAATCTGTGGAGTACCGTCTGAGCTTGTAATCGAAAGGGTTGCATTTATTGGAGCTTTGGAGAATCCGTAAATACAGCGCGCAACATCCGATCTCATGACCAGGTCATAGGACCCCTTAAAAACACTACTGTCGGTTCCAAGGTGAGGAGCTGCAACTTGGTAATCCAAGGTTCCCTCAGATTTTGAAAATTTTGGTGGTCCGCCTGAGTATTGAGTTGAGTTGGTTGTAACAATTCCAGTCACATTGCTCTTATCTGCGAAGCAAGCACTTGATCCCTGCATCTCTTCTTGAGAAAGTGTGCGAACCGACCAATAAGACAACAATGCTGTTGCCTTATCCCCTACAAATGGAAGCCAAGCTTTAATCTGTTCCATTCCTGCAGCGCTGAACGCCTCTGGGGCCACGATTACATTTCTTAAGAGTGGATCAGGATTTCCAGAAGTTCTTCCACCTTGAGCGAAATCGGCGCGACTTCCAAATCGCACAAAGTTAGGGTCTTTAACATAGGCCCCTGTTTTAACGTCATACAGGGCCTTTAGCTCAGTTGGCATGTCAGGATATTTATACATTTTATAAATGACTGGAACGGCAACAGGCTCGGCAGTAATTTCTATCGTGGAATATGCGTCATCTTTCGTGATTTTGATATCTGGCTCTGAGAGACGTCCGTGCATCCAGCCCGAAGGAAGTTGTTGAGTACGAACCGAAACATAGAATCGATAGCCCGATGGAAAGGCGTAGCGCTGCGCACAAAGTCTCTCTACCCCCGACGTGGCAACGCAAAAGTTGTTTCCAGAAAATCCAGGCCCAAATCGTTGCCAATTATCTTTACCAGTTGGATTACCAGGAGTTCCAGCAGGAAGAATCGCCCAACCTGTATCACCCATGTCATTCAGGCTACTGTCTGCTTCTAGTTTTACCGGGTAAAGCTTGACAGAAAAATCTGACAATCCAATCCCACTAGATATGCTGCCACTACCATTCATGACGACAGACAAATAGTATTTGTCACCACCATCGTGTGGAACTTGTGGCAGGGAGAATATGCTCCCAGCCACACCACTTGGCAATTTGTATTCCGTATTTCCTTCATATTGATTGCGAGCTTTGGTCGGAAAGTATCGATTAAAAGAAGCGCTGATCTTGTTACCACTAGCATCAATGACTCCCATGTTTACGGTGCAATTTACATCATTGTCATCTGTGCAAAATGGCACTACTGCCTGATAACGTATTTCACTGTAATAGCATTTTGCTTCATTCCAGCTAGCACATGTTGGATTCTCTTCGCTGAACGGTTGGTGCCTACTAGTAGGCATTAGCTCAGATCCAGCCTCCCCTGGGAATGTGTCTAGAAATTGCTGCACATGCTCGCCAACTTGCCCATCATTCGGAACTGACCAAGTTCTTCCTGGGTCTCCTACAGATGGAACTGATGCATCACTTGAGGCGGCAAAGCCAAAGGTGATGGCAAGGATGCAGAGAATTGATAGAGATTTCTTCATTGTTCCTATTTCTTTCGGTATCCGCTTGGGCATTTCGGATTGATTGCGTTTACTTTCTTGATTTTCTTACCTTTGATACATGAAATTGTTGTTTTCTTTACTTCCTTAGCTTGAGTTAAAGAGACTCTCACTGTGGGATTCGAGAATGTGAAGTTATATGCAGCCAAAGTGAGCCAGCCGTTCTTCTCATTTACTTGTGTCGTTGCTGTACTTGGTTCGCCATTTTCAGATGTAATCGAAACGGTGGCGCTGACAGGTGCCGAGGTGAATCCATAAATACAACGGGCAATCTTTGAAGACATGATCAGTTCGTATGTGCCCTTAAAGACAGTGGTGCCATCGGCTTCAAAGTGAGTTGACGCAACTTTGTAGTCGAGGAAGCCATCTTGAAACTTTGGTGGTCCATCTACATACATCGTTGAGTTGGTAGTGACTACCCCTGCAAGACTCTTACTTTGACTGAGGCATTCGCCTACTTTTCCATCGCCATTCTGACTCATTGTCCCGATGCGCCATTCAGTTGGCATTGCTGAAGCTTTATCTTTAGCAAGCGGCAACCATAAGAGAAAGTTTGCCATTGAGCCTTCGGAGAAGTTTCCACTTACATGCTTAAAGGAAATGTTCTGCATGCCGCTTCTTGTCTTCTCTGAATCTGCGATCGGTAATCCCATGTTTTCAGGAGTCTCTGGGTAGTGACGTGCTTCTCCACCCCACTGCTGCTTTGCATATGCTGCAATATGTGCATCAGAGAGATCAGAACTCTTAGCCCAAACATC
>CAIZPZ010000250.1:0-1705 GCA_903934975.1 uncultured Actinomycetes bacterium
ATCACTGCATAGTCTTTAGTAAAAGCTTTCTCTTGCCCCAAAACATCATCGAGGGTTCTCTGAGCTGATTCAACAGTTTTCTCTACTGATGCTGCAGTAAGTGCCTTTGAAATAATGAGCGCACTTTCTTGTTCTATGTCAGAAAGTCGAATGTTTCTCGAAGAAAGCGCTAATCCACTTCCACTTCGAACAGTTGGAATAGAAATTATCTCAACCTTCTTCGAAATATTTTTTATAAGAAATAGCTGTTGAAAGTCTTTTTCTCCAAATACTGCGTGGGTTGGTTTGACCATTTCAAAGAGACGATTAACAACAGTGAGTACACCGTCAAAGTGTGCAGGTCTACTTGCACCTTCAAATATCGATCCAATTGGACCAGCGCTCAGAGTTGTAACTTCTCCTGGGTAAATGTCTTCATATTCTGGAAACCAGACTTCCGTTGCACCGGCAAGAGTTGCAAGTTCGATATCGAGTTGAGGTGAGCGTGGATATTTCTCTAAATCTTCCTTGTTTTCAAATTGCAATGGATTTACAAAAATGCTGACAATGACTTCTTTGCTCACTGCGCGAGCACGCTTAATCAGCGCTTGATGGCCTCTATGTAAAGAGCCCATTGTCGGAACTAGAACAGTCATCGTATGGCTCCAGTCCTTTCAGGTACCGGGCTTGATGAGTAAAAGTTTACGCCTTTACTTCAATTCTTCCAAAAGCTGTGAGATCGGACCATGGGTAAGCAATATCGCACCAGGCTCAATTTCATACCAAGGTTCTAGAACAAATTTTCTTTCAAAAGCTCGAGGGTGTGGCAATTCTAATTCCTCACTACTGCTCAATATATTTCCATATTGAATGAGATCTAGATCAATAATTCGCGGACCCCATTTTTCAATTCGAACTCGTCCCATACTCTTTTCAATTCCGTGTAATAGCGAAAGCAAATCAAGCGCTGGCAAATCTGAGTCGATGAGGCAGACTGCATTTATGTAGTTATCTTGTACGGGACCACCCACAGGTTTTGTTTCATATAGTGAAGAAATCTTCTCAACTTTAGTTGCCTCACGAAGAAGTGCAATTGCTAGTTCTACCGCTTCTCGCGGATTTTCTAAATTTGCACCAAGTGCTACAACTGCTTTCATCGAGAGCGAGTGATCTTTACTGCAATATCGGAGAGTTCAGCCTTCACTGGTGCCTGCGGTTTATGTACCGTTATTTCAACTTTCATAATTTTGGTATCAAGTGCCAAGACCCGATCTCCAATTTTTCCTGCGAGTTTCTCAATCAAAATAACTCGATCACCCTCAATTTCTTCAACGACTAATTCAGCAATTGCTCCGTAATCAACGGTATCTGAAATTGAATCACTGACGGATGCTTGAGAGAGATCAATTGAAATTGCAAGATCCACTAGGAAGTTTTGGCCTTCTTCAGCTTCAAAATCGAAAAGTCCGTGATAACCAAATGCGCGTATTCCTGTTAGAAGAATTTGATCGCTCATGCGCTAATCACTTCTTTATGTGGTTTCACGCTATGAACTCTAATAGCCCAAATGCCTGTCGTGGATAGCCTTTGTGTGAGCGCGATTGTTGCTGCTTCGCGCAAATCTGGGTTATCTCCCCCAAGGAATCTCTTGCGAGATGCGCCGACAAGAACTGGATACCCTAAATCAACAAAGCTAGATATTGAATCAATAATCGCCCAATTGTGG
>CAIZPZ010000251.1:0-5091 GCA_903934975.1 uncultured Actinomycetes bacterium
ACCTCTCGTATGCAAAGTTGCGCTTTGATGATCGCTCGATTGCATCACTGAAGAGCCACCTTGGAAAACTCAATGACCCACTAGCCCGCGCCCTTATCTGGGCATCCCTGTGGGATTCAGTTCGAGATGGTGAGCTTTCAACTTCTGATTACCTCACTATTGCACTCAACGCACTTGCCGATGAGAGTGATATTTCAATTGTCACAATGACAATTACTCAACTCGATACAGCAATTTGGCAATATAGCGATCTGGGCAAGCGCCAAGGACTTCGTCTCATACTTGCAAATGCGATGGAAAAATTCCTAGATAGCGCAAAGCCAGGAAGTGATCACCAACTTCAATTTGCAAAAGCCTTTGCAGATGCCGCCGTTACCCCAGAACAAAATGAGCGAATCAAATCAATCCTGGGTGGCTCCGTATCTGGTCTTGCAATTGATGCAGATCTTCGTTGGTACCTATTTATCTGCGCAATCAAACGTGGAGTACTCGGTGCAGCAGATATCGATGCAGAACTAGCCCGCGATAACACCGCTCATGGAAAGCAAAATGCCGCCTACGCATTTGCTGCAATTCCAAGTGCGGAAGCAAAAGCAAAAGCATTTACCTCTGTAGTCAATGAGAACTTGAGTAACACAATTCATGCCTACACATGCCGTGGATTCAATCTTCCATTGCACTCACACTTACTTGAGCCATTTGTTGATCAATACTTTGCGATGCTCAATGACCTATGGAAGAACAAGGGATTTGAGATTGCAGAAGCAACAGCAATCCTGACCTTTCCAACTTACATTGTCAGTGATTCAACACTTGCTAAAGCGCAAAATTGGTTAGATGTCACCGGAAAAGATTCAGCTGGTGCGCTTCGCCGCGTTGTTGCCGAAGGTCGCGATGCTCTTGCTCGCGCTCTCAAGGCACAGAAATGCGATAAATAATTAGTTCTATTCGATAGAAGTTATTGAAGAACTCTTCTTCTTTTTGCGCTCTGCCGTTGAGACCCATGACAAAAGAGCGATTACAAAAAAGAGCGCTATCGGGATTAGGACAAAAGTTACGACTGTTTCAATCGCGCTGAGTGCTTCTCCTGGAATGTAACCATCTTCTTGAGCGATGGTGCGAAGAGAGACAAGGCTTTGTAAGTTATTCGTCATGGAATTAGTCTAAGTTATTTATGCAGTAGCTGCTGCCACACCAAATGGTTCAAGGTATTGCAACCATATTTTATCTGTTCGTCCCGTTCCAAGAATTCTCCAAGCGGCTCCAACTGGCTCGCGAGGCAGTGTGCGCAGTTTCCAACCCATTTCTTTCAGTGGCTTGTCTGCCTTGAGATGGTTGCACTTATGACATGCAGAGACAACATTTTCCCAATTGTGACCACCACCACGGCTTCGCGGAATTACATGATCAATTGAAGTCGCTGGTGCTGCGCAATAAACACAACGTCCACCATCGCGGGCAAAGATTGCGCGACGTGAAAGTGGGACTGCATGGCGATAAGGAATGCGAACAAATTTAGTGAGGCGAATTACTGAAGGTAGTGACATCTGACCATGTGCATGATGAACAACTTCGCCGGAATCTTCAATCATTACTGCACGAGAGTTGAGAACAAGAATGAGAGCACGTCGATCAGAGACAACACCTAACGGTTCGTAGGTGGCATTGAGCACAAGTGTGCGCGACATGATCGCTCCCGATCTAGCGCGTGGCTCGCGCCGATTGGTTTATCTTGCACTAAAAGTCTGGGACTCGGGGCCATTTGGTACCTAATTTTTAGTGACAATTTGGATAAAGTCTCACCATCATGAGCGAAAACCTACAAAATGCCCTCGATTGGTTAGGTGGGACTCCCCTTCGCATCATTCTGATTCTCGCCGGCGCTATAGCAATTCAATTCTTTGGAACTCGGGCGATTACGCGAGCGATGAATCGGTTAGCAAGTACTGACCTCATTCTTGGTCCTGGAAATATGGTTGCTCGTCAAAAAGAGCGCGCTCGCACAACGGGCACGGTTCTATCGAGCACTCTGAACTCCATTGTGTGGATCATTGCACTTGCAATGTTGATGGGTGAATTTGGATTCAACCTTGGTCCACTGATTGCATCGGCTGGAGTAATTGGTGTTGCACTTGGACTTGGTGCACAGACAATTGTGCGCGATGTTTTATCGGGAATCTTTATGCTCGTTGAAGATCAATATGGTGTTGGTGACAAAGTTGAAGTACTTGATGTCAAAGGCACTGTTGAAAAAGTTGGACTGCGTATTACAACTGTTCGAGATTCAAATGGAACACTCTGGTATTTGCGCAATGGCGAAATATTAAAGGTTGGAAATCTTTCTCAATCTGGTTGATTCACCATCGAGTTTGCCGCCATCTCCAAATAAGACCACAGCTCTTCTCGCATCACTGGATCCATTTCCATTCCATCTACTGCAGCCCCCATACACGATAACCATTCATCACGTGCTTTGGCGTCGATATGGAATTGCGCATGACGCATTCGAAGGCGCGGGTGTCCACGATTATCTCCATAGGTAGTTGGTCCGCCCCAGTATTGTTCTAAGAACCATTGCAGGCGAAGCGCAGCACCTTTCATATCTTCATCTGGATACATAGGTCGCAAAATTGGATTAGTGGCAACGCAGGCATAGAACTGTGAGACTAAATCAGCGAAGAATGCTTCGCCACCCATTTTTTCGTAGAAAGTACTCACGCCATCATCACTTTGAGATCTTTACCTTTTGCAATTTGTAGTACGAAATATGAAGTTATGAGACACAACGCACCGCTGATATAAAAAGCTGCTGCATAGTCGCCAAGTTTGACACGCAAGACTGCTGCCCCAAAGGCGGCAATAGAGCCACCGATTTGATGGGCTGCAAAGACCCACCCATAAATTACTGTTGCACGATCTGGACCAAGAATTGTTCGACATAACATAATCGTTGGTGGAACGGTTGCAACCCAATCAAGGCCATAGAAAATAATGAAAACAAGTGTTGATGGATGCATTGTTGAGAAAAGAATTGATGGCAACAAAAAGAGTGAAAGACCACGCAGTGCGTAATAGAAAAAGAGAAGTTTGCGTGGATCGTATCTATCGGTGAGCCATCCCGAAAATACAGTTCCAATAACATCGAAAACGCCAACAAGTGCGAGCAATCCTGCCGCAACAGTCTGTGGCATTCCGTGATCATGAGCTGCAGGAATAAAGTGAGTACCAATCAAACCGCTCGTTGATAACCCACAAACAAAGAATGAGCCAACGAGATACCAAAAATCTTTATGAGCGCTGGCTTCCTTCAATGTAACAATTGCTAACTTACCTGCAGGCATCTCGCTTTTCTTTGGTGGCTGCCAATCAGGCTTTGCACCATATGGAAGCATTCCAACAGATGCTGGGCTCTCACGAAGAAAGAGTGCGATAAATGGAACCATCGCAATGGCTGCAATTGAAATTGTTATTGAAATACTCTTCCAGCCATAGTCGAGTGAAAGCTTTGTAAGCCCTGGCAAGAAAATAAGTTGTCCTGTTGCACCCGCTGCAGTAAGTGCGCCAATAACAATTCCGCGCTTTTCAACAAACCAGCGGTTTGCAATTGAAGCTGCAAATACAAGTGCCATCGATCCCGTGCCAACACCGACTATGACGCCCCACGTTGCAACTAATTGCCATGGTGCATGAATAAAGATTGTGAGAAAGGCACCAATACTCACTGTTGTCAGCGCTGCCATTACTGTTCTGCGAATTCCAAAGCGCTCCATAAGCGCTGCTGCAAAGGGCGCCGTAAGGCCATAAAGTAAAACATTGACAGAGATAGCAAGTGATATTTGATCGCGTCCCCACCCAAAGGCATCTTCTAGTGGGATCACCAAGACAGATGGCGCAGATCTAAAGCCTGCAGTTGCGATGAGAGTAAAAAATGTAACTATCGCTGCCATCCACGCAGGATGGAAGCGTCTCTCTTTTTGCTGCATTTTTATGCCTCTAAGTAACGTCCGAGATATTCGCGCTCAATATCGTTTAGTGGTCGGGACTTCTTTGTCTCCATAGAAACTGCTACTTGAACTGTCTTTGCATTCGCATGAATATTTCCATTGCTACTCATTTGATAGGCAAGATCAAAGGATGCGTTACCAATCTTTGTTACCCAAATTTCAACATCGAGATCAAAGCCACCTTCATAGATCGGCTCAAGGAAATCAACTTCTGCCCGAGCAACAACCATATCAGCCAGAAGTGGCTTCTCCCCTGCTCGCTTGCGTGACCACCATGTGAAATCTGCACGAGACTCTTGAACGTAGGTCAAATAATTTGCATTATTGACATGACCAAATGCATCTAAATCATTCCAACGAACGTGGGCTTTACATTTGTGTCTCATTAGCGCGTCAACTTTCTGTAAGTAACACGATGTGGACGGGCAGCATCTGCGCCGAGTCGATCAATTTTGTTTGCTTCATATGATTCAAAGTTACCTTCAAACCAGAACCACTTTGAATCACCTTCGTAGGCCAAAATGTGTGTGGCAACTCTGTCGAGGAACCAGCGATCGTGAGAGATCACAACAGCGCAGCCTGGAAATTCAAGGAGTGCGTTTTCAAGTGAGCCAAGAGTTTCAACATCTAAGTCATTTGTTGGCTCATCGAGCAACAACATATTTCCACCTTGCTTGAGTGTGAGTGCAAGGTTGAGACGGTTGCGCTCTCCACCAGAGAGGACTCCGGCAGGCTTTTGCTGATCAGGACCTTTGAAACCAAATGCGGCAACGTATGCACGCGAAGGCATTTCAACTTGTCCGACCTTCATAAAATCTAAACCGTCAGAGACAACTTCCCATAAAGTTTTCTTTGGGTCGATTCCGCCACGGGACTGATCTACATAAGAAATCTTTACAGTCTCACCCATTTTCACAGAACCAGAATCTGGTTGCTCCATTCCCATAAGCATTTTGAAAAGTGTTGTCTTACCTGCACCGTTTGGTCCGATAACTCCAACGATTCCGTTGCGTGGTAATGTAAATGAGAGATCATCTACTAATAGACGATCGCCAAATCCCTTACTCAAATGTGCAACTTCCATAAC